>CBDVDN010000019.1:0-11798 GCA_965372775.1 uncultured Gammaproteobacteria bacterium | reverse complement strand
GATAATAATAAACGACGAGAATTATTAGAATGGGTTTTGGAAATGGATTTTTCTGTTGCGAGCGTTATTCATCCGAGCGCTTGTGTTAGTCAATCGGCAATGGTTGCAGAAGGTGTTGTGGTATTTGCAAATAGCGTTATAAATGCCGATAGTCATATTGGGAAAGGGTGTATTATTAATACAGCTGCAGTGATTGAGCATGATTGTGTATTAGGTGTGTGTGTGCATGTTTCACCTAATGCGGTACTTGCTGGAGGCGTTACAGTTGACGAAGAGAGCTGGATTGGTATTGGAAGTTCTATCATTGAAAATGTCACGATTGGTTCGGGGGCTGTTATTGGCGCTGGTTCTGTTGTGTTAGAAGATGTAGAAGATAAGGCTACGGTTGTTGGTGTTCCTGCAAAGGCGATAAAAAATGCAAAAAATTAAACTACCTCCTTGGCCGCATTTTGAAGAAGATGAAATTCATGCAGTAAAAAAAGTATTAGCTTCTGGGAAAGTTAATTATTGGACTGGAAATGAATGCAAGTTGTTTGAGAAGGAATTTGCTGAATATGTTGGGTGTCAATATGCGATTTCTTTAGCAAATGGGACTAATGCATTAGAGCTTGCTTTACATGCATTAGACATTGTGATTGGAGATGAAGTTATTGTTCCTTGCCGTACGTTTATAGCAACGGCTAGTGCCGTTATCAAACATGGCGCGATTCCGATTGTTGCTGACATTGATTCGGTCAGCCAAAATATTACAGCGGAAACGATAAAAGCTGTTTTAACAAAAAAAACCAAAGCGATTATTATTGTTCACTTGGCTGGTTGGCCATGTGATATGGATCCGATTATAGAATTAGCGAAGAAAAACAATCTGAAGGTTATAGAGGATTGCGCGCAAGCGCATGGAGCGCATTATAAAGGGCGTCATGCGGGATCGATCGGGGCTGTTGGCACTTTTTCATTCTGTCAGGATAAAATTATGACGACAGGCGGGGAAGGCGGCATGTTGGTGACGAGCGATAAGTCTGCTTGGGAGAAAGCTTGGCGCTATAAAGATCATGGGAAAGATTATTATCTAGTGCATGATAACAAACCCTCAGTAGGTTTTCGCTGGCTGCACAGAGAGTTCGGGACAAATTTTAGAATGACAGAGATGCAGGCGGCTATTGGGCGAATTCAGTTGCGAAAGCTTCCCGAATGGGTAGAAATCAGGCGCAGGAATGCTAAATTTTTAAATGATAGTTTTCAATCGATTTCTGCTTTTAGGCTGACTATTCCGAAAGAGGATTATTATCACGCGTATTATAAATATTATGTCTTTATCGATCCGGACAAGTTAAGACAAAAATGGACGAGAGATCGTGTGATGGTCGTGCTGAATGATTATGGTGTGTCTTGTTATACGGGAAGTTGTTCGGAAATATATCGCGAACAATCATTTACCGGAATGAACATTCAGCCTAAGGAAAGATTTGTTGTTGCAAAGGCGTTGGCAGAAACAAGCTTAATGTTTCTAGTGCATCCGACTTTGACAGAGAGCAATGTCGCTGAGATGAGCAAAATAATCTGCGGTGTTATTCGGAAAGCTTCAGTTTGATCTATTTATTTTTCTCGTTTTGTTTTATAATTATGCACATTTTGTATATTTTATGTATAGGAATTTCAAAGTTTCGAAGATTTATCATACATTGGGCGACCCTTGCGGTCGCCCATGTTAAAAAATTACCGGCGAAGCCGGTTTATTTTAATCCGCATCTATTTTATGAATAACTTATGAATAACTTAGTATATTTAGTTAGAAGCAAATTATTGGCAATGATGTTTGATGTTGCCATAATCCCCCTTGCATGGTTTGCGGCATATTATATGCGTTATAATTTGGGTAAAATTCCGCACGTATATTTTCTCCATGCCTTGATAGCACTCCCTTTGCTTATTGTAATCCAAGGTTTTTTTTATTGGTTCTTTGGATTGTATCGAGGCGTTTGGCGTTTTGCTTCTTTGCCGGATTTAATTCGAATTATTAAAGCGGTATTTGTTGCGAGTGTTGTTAGCTTACTAATCGTGTTTTTGTGGTCACGATTGCATGATATGCCAAGATCGATTTTTCCATTGTACGGCATTTTGTTGATTTTACTGCTAGGCGGCGCACGGTTATTTTATCGTTATATCAAAGAGCAAGGACGATTAGGATTAGCACGAAAAAGGGTATTAATTGTTGGAGCGGGTCAGGCGGGTGAAAGTCTAGCGAGAGATTTGCTGCGCCATAAAGGACATTATCACGTTGTTGGGTTTATAGACGATGCTAAAGGAAAACGCGGAAAGGAAATTCATGGAATTCGTGTGATTGGCACGTGCTCTGATATTTCGAATGCCGTTCAAAAGTATGAAATTGATTTAATTATTATTGCTATTCCGGCTGCGAAGACTGCTGATATGCAGCGAATAGTCGCGCTTTGCAGTGAAACGCATAAACCTTTTCAAACGCTTCCCGGGCTGCAGGATTTGACTTTGGGGAGAGTGTCCGTTAATGCATTAAGGGAAGTGGCTTTGGAAGACTTGTTGGGTCGGGAACAAGTTCAGGTTGATTGGCAGAGCATTCAAATAAATATTTGTAGGAAAAAGGTATTAATCAGTGGCGGCGGCGGATCAATCGGCTCTGAATTATGTCGACAGGTGGCAAGTTTAAATCCAGAACAATTAATTGTAATAGAAAAGTCGGAATTTAATCTTTATAAATTATCTCAAGAAATAAAAAATCATTTTCCCAATGTCCAATTCTATGCGTATTTGGCAGATATCACTGATGGCATAAGGATGAAATCTCTTTTGCAAAAAATCCAGCCGAATATTGTTTTTCATGCTGCAGCTTATAAGCATGTACCTATTCTTGAAGATCAAGTTTATGCGGCAGTTCATAATAATGTGATGGGGACTAAGATATTTGCTGCAATATCAGAAGAAGTTGGAGTAGAAAAATTCGTTTTAATTTCTACGGATAAAGCAGTTAATCCGACTAATGTTATGGGCGCATCAAAACGAGCTGCTGAAATTTTGTGTCATGATATGAATCATAAGAGTAAAACAAAATTTATCACAGTACGTTTTGGGAATGTTTTGGGTTCGTCTGGAAGTGTTATCCCTTTATTTGAGAAGCAGTTAGCGAAAGGTGGACCATTGACGGTTACGCATCCGGAAATCACAAGATTTTTTATGACTATCCCCGAAGCAGCACGTTTAATTATGCAGGCTGGTGTGATAGGGCGCGGCGGAGAGATATTTGTTTTAGATATGGGAGAACCTATCAAGATTAATTATTTAGCTGAACAAATAATTCGTTTGTCAGGGAAGGAGCCGGGCATTGATATCGAAATTATTTATTCCGGATTGCGTCCAGGCGAGAAACTGTATGAAGAATTATTTTATGGCTATGAGGAAATGACGCGCACGGAAAATCAAAAAATATTTTTGGCGAGACATTCTCTTAACAACAGAGAGCAAAGGAAGGACTCGTTGAACGAATTAGAAAATATGTTGGCGATAGACGATTCTCAAAAGATAATGACTACGTTAAAAGGTCTGGTTCCTGAATTCCAAGGCGATTAAAGAGTGATATACACGATGCATTTGAAAAAAATTAATAAAGACCTATTTTCAATGTCTTCGAACCAATTCACATGGCTGATTACTGGTGCTGCGGGTTTTATTGGGTCAAATTTGGTAGAAGCTTTGTTGAGATTAAACCAAAAAGTTGTGGGCATTGATAATTTTTTAACGGGTTATCGGCATAATATTGAAGAAGTTTTGTCTTCTGTTGGTTCAGATTTAAAATCCAATTTTACTTTTTACGAAGCAGATATTCGTTCATTAGAAGATTGTCATAAAGCCGTTGCTGGTGTTGATTACGTGCTGCATCATGCGGCGTTGGGGAGCGTGCCGGAATCAATTAAATCTCCGGATGCTGTTAATGTTTCCGGGTTTGTTAATATGCTGCTTGCTGCAAGAGATGCGGGGGTGAAGCGGTTTGTTTATGCGTCTTCCAGTTCAGTATATGGTGATTTGAAGACGCTGCCGGCTATTGAAGACAAGACAGGAAATTTGTTGTCGCCTTATGCAGTTTCTAAATATACGAATGAACTTTATGCTAAAGTGTTTGCTGATTGTTATGGACTGCAGACAGTAGGATTGCGATATTTTAATGTATTTGGATCAAGGCAGGATCCAAAAGGCGCTTATGCGGCTGTAATTCCTTTGTGGATCGAAGCTTTGTTAAGCGGCAGACAAGCGTTTATCAATGGTGACGGAGAGAATACAAGAGATTTTTGTTATATTGAGGATGTTGTTCAAGCGAACGTCTTGTCAGCTTTGACCAAGAATAACCAAACGATAAATCAAGTGTATAATATTGCGGTTGGCGAACAAACCAGCTTAAACCAATTATTTAATATTATTAGGGAAGGTTTAAATTTATCTTTCGATATAAAACCGGCATATAGAGCGTTTAGAGAAGGAGACATTAAACATTCTTTAGCAGATATAGAAAAAGCGAAGACTTTTTTAGGGTATAGACCGAATTATCATGTAAAGGAAGGATTGGAATTGGCATTAAAGTGGTATGTTGATTTCCTGAAATGAATAAGAGGATTACGTAAATGTTTACTGGACAAATTAGAAAAGCTGTTTTTCCCGTGGCGGGGTGGGGTACGCGATTTTTACCAGCGACAAAAGCAAATCCGAAGGAGATGCTGCCGATAGTAGATAAGCCGTTGATTCAATATGCGGTTGAAGAAGCGGTTGCTTCAGGCATTAAAGAATTAATTTTTGTGACAAGTCATAGCAAGCGAGCGATCGAAGATCATTTTGATTCAAATTATGAATTAGAGTCATCACTTGAGAAAAGCGGCAAGCAGGATTTGTTAAATATTGTGCGAAATATTTTGCCGGAAGGTGTTGCGTGCGTGTATGTTCGGCAGCCTAAAATGTTAGGGTTAGGGCACGCGGTATTGTGCGCTAAAAATATCGTTGGCAGCGAACCGTTTGCTGTATTATTGGCAGATGATTTGGTAGATAGCGAAACGCCTTGTTTACAACAGCTTATTAATATATTTGAAAAAGAACAGGCGGGTGTTGTTGCGGTAGAACATGTTGTGACAGAAGATTTGAAAAAATACGGTGTTGTAGATTTAGCGGGAGAACTTGAACCGCATGCGCAAATTAAAGGAATTGTTGAAAAACCGGCACCAAGTAAGGCGCCGTCGAATTTCGGCGTTATTGGGCGTTATGTCTTGCCATCAAGGATTTTTCAGTTATTGGAAAAAACAACATCTGGTGCAGGAGGCGAAATTCAATTAACGGATGCAATTGCTAAATTGCTGCAGGAAGAGCCTGTACATGCTTTACAGTTTTCAGGCAAACGTTATGATTGTGGCAACAAATTAGGTTATTTAGAAGCGACGATTCAATATGCTTTAAAACATCCAGAAGTTGCTGAAGGGTTTAAGAAGTTTTTGAAATCATTGTGATTTAATGTATAGGGATTTCGAAGTTGAGCGGTCATGCTTGGTTTGCTCTGGAATATGGATCCTCGCGTTCGCGAGGATGACTACTTTTATTACTCAATCAAGCAGTTTTGTAGGTTGGGCTAAGCGTTCATGAGCGAATTAAAAATTACGCAAGTGACAATTTATGTTAAGTAGTAAAAAGTTGCGATATTATTAGTTAGCGCAGCCCAACAAGATTATTGGAAGAGATACGTTGTAGTTTAATAAAAGAGGAAAAAACATATGAACATTACAGTTATTGGAACAGGTTATGTGGGCTTGGTGACCGGTGCATGTTTAGCGGAAATGGGTAATCAAGTTGCTTGTGTGGATATTGACGCAGAGAAAATCGAAAAATTAAAAAATGGAATCATGCCGATTTATGAACCCGGATTAGAGACATTAGTTAAAACAAATTATGCAGATGGTCGGCTGTATTTTATTACGTCTTTGACAGAACAGCCATTTCAGCCTCAAGCTTGTTTTATTGCAGTAGGCACGCCGAGCGATATTGATGGCTCCGCTGATTTAAAATATGTGTTAACTGTTGCGAAAGAGATAGGACAAAACCTCAATGATTATTGTGTTGTAATTGATAAATCGACGGTGCCGGTTGCAACAGCGGATAAAGTAAAAGAAGTCATTCAAAAAGAATTGGATGATCGCGGTGTTAATATCGAATTTGATGTCGTCAGCAATCCAGAGTTTCTTAAAGAAGGCGCTGCGATTGATGATTGCATGCATCCAGACCGAGTTGTTATCGGTACAGACGACGGCGATCGTGCGAAAGAGATCATGAGTGAAATTTACGCTCCGTTTACGCACAATCATGAAAGAACAATTTTTATGGGTATACGAGATGCCGAAATGACAAAATATGCGGCGAACGCGATGCTGGCCACAAAGATTTCTTTTATGAATGAAATTGCAAACATTTGTGAACGTATGGGCGTAGATGTTGAAAATGTGCGGAGAGGAATTGGATCAGACAGCCGCATCGGATATCCTTTTATTTATCCGGGCTGCGGTTATGGCGGTTCTTGTTTTCCGAAAGATGTAAAGGCTTTGGTTCGCTTAGCGGAAAAGCAAAATTTTGTGCCTACAGTTTTAAATGCGGTTGAAGCAAGAAATTATGATCAAAAAAGAGTTTTAGGAACGAAATTGATTTCGAAGCTTGGGGAAGACTTAGCTGGCATGACGATTGCTGTTTGGGGATTAGCTTTTAAACCAGAAACAGATGATATGCGAGAAGCGTCTTCAATTGTTTTCTTGAGCGATATCATTAATCGCGGCGCAAAAGTTAAGGCTTATGATCCGGCTGCTATGGGTGTTGCAAAGCAAGAATTGCCAAAAGAATGGTTTGAAAAAGGTGTTCTTGAATTGGTTGATCATCAAGATCAAGTTTTATCGGGCGCAGATGCGCTAGTTCTAATAACAGAATGGAAACAGTTTCGCAATCCAGACTTTGTAAAGATCAAAGAAGAAATGCGCGGAAATCTAATTCTTGATGGTCGCAACCAGTATGATCCAAAAAAACTAAAGGCGCTGGGGTTTGAATATGTTGGCATAGGGCGATAACAATAATGCCGGATATTTTATCTTCTTTAAATAAAGAACAACAAAAAACTGTTACGTCAGAAAGCGCCAATTTATTGGTGCTGGCTGGTGCAGGCAGCGGTAAAACGCGCATACTCGTGCATCGTATTGCGTGGTTAACACAAGAAAATCAAATCTCTCCTTTTGAAATTTTAGCGGTTACGTTTACCAACAAAGCAGCCAATGAAATGAAAGAGCGTATTGAATCGCTTAATGGTGTGTCGATCTCTGGTATGTGGGTTGGAACTTTTCATAGTTTAGCGCATCGATTGCTGCGTCTGCATTGGAAAGATGCAAAACTCCCAGAAACTTTTCAAATTCTTGATTCGGAAGATCAATATCGATTGATTCGCCGTTTGATGCGTAATAATTTGGATCTGGATGAAGAAAAATATCAGCCGAGACAAGCGCAATGGTATATCAATAATAAAAAAGACCAAGGGCTGAGAGCTAAACATGTTGATACGCGAGGTGATTTTTTTGAAGAAACAATGCTGCGAGTTTATTTAGCTTATGAAGAAGCTTGCGAGCGAAGCGGGCTAGTTGATTTTGCTGAATTATTATTACGCGCTCATGAATTATGGCGAGATAATCCGCCGATTTTACAGCATTATCAACAACGCTTTAAGCATATTTTGGTCGATGAATTTCAGGATACAAATACCATACAATATGCGTGGCTGCGCTTATTAACGACGAAAAATAATAATATCATGGTTGTTGGAGATGATGATCAGTCTATTTACGGATGGCGGGGCGCAAAAATTGAAAATATTCATCAATTTCATGAACATTTTGCTGATGCAAAAATTATTCGGCTGGAACAAAATTATCGTTCTACAGGGAATATTTTAAAAACAGCAAATGCTTTAATTGAAAATAACACAGATCGTTTGGGTAAGAATCTATGGACGCAAGGGGCGGAAGGCGAAAAAGTTTCTTTATATGCGGCGTCTAGTGATTGGAAAGAAGCGGAATTTATTGTTAATAAAATTCTTGCTCTAACTCAAAAAGGTCTTCAAAAAAATGATTGTGCGGTACTCTATCGTTCTAATGCGCAATCACGTGTTATTGAAGAAGCATTAATGCGGATGAATGTTCCGTATCGCGTTTATGGTGGATTACGGTTTTTTGATCGAGCGGAAATAAAAGATGCGCTGGCTTATTTGCACCTGATGGTTAATCGAAACAATGATGCGGCTTTTGAGAGGGTTATTAATAAACCAGCAAGAGGAATTGGAAATATAACGGTTGCTGCAGTTCGTAAAACAGCGCGCGAAAAAAATATATCTTTATGGCAAGCGGTACAAACGATGCTCCAAAATAATATATTTCCTGTGCGAGCGGGTAAAGCATTGTTAGCATTTATCAATTTAATTGAAAGGGTTACTACGGAAACAAAATCCCTTCCTTTACATGAGCAGGTAGAGCATGCTATTTACGTGAGTGGTTTAAGCGATTATTATCGAAAACAAGAAAGCGGTGAAAAAAGTCAGACGCGCATTGAAAACTTAGAGGAATTGATTACGGCCGCACGACAATTTAATGACGAAGAAGGAAAAGAATTTTTACCCCTATCTTCTTTTCTTGCGCAGGCTGCTTTGGAAGCAGGCGAGACACAAGCAGATCCTTCTAGTGATTATGTTCAGCTTATGACATTACATTCAGCAAAAGGTTTGGAATTTCCAGTTGTATTTTTAGCGGGTGTTGAAGAAGGGTTATTTCCGCATAAATTATCATTAGAAGAGCCTGGGCGTTTGGAAGAAGAGCGTCGTTTATGTTATGTCGGCATTACGCGCGCAAAGCAAAAACTTTATATTTCTCATGCAGAAACGCGGCGGTTGCATGGTTATGAAACGATACAGACACCTTCCCGCTTTATTCGTGAATTGCCAAAAGAATGCCTTGAAGAAATTGGTATAAAAGCAAAGGTTTCTTATCCAAGAAGTTTTCAGACTTCTTCGAAAATTAATGCTAAACCGATGTATGAGGAAACTGTACAGCGTTCAGAGTTTCGATTGGGAGAAATAGTTTTTCATCCAACATTTGGTGAAGGCATTATATCAAATTTTGAAGGGGTTGGTTTGCGCGCGCGCATTCAAGTCGAATTTAAAAAAGCGGAAACAAAATGGCTCGTTGCAGAATTTGCTCATCTTAAAAAACGGAATACAGAGATCATATGATGGATTAATTCGATAAATTTTAAAAAAAATCGCTTAAATCCGCTTCTCTTAATATTTCTTTAATATTTTTCCTTTATCATACGTCCCTTACAAGATATCAGCTTGCAAAAGAATAAAAATTTTCAGTCTTATATATAAGGCGTGAAAAATAATCATTAATAATTATAAGAGATAAGAATAATAAAACGGAGAAATTATGCCGCGCACGGCAAAGAAAAAGAAGAAGAAACGTACTTGCGTTTCATTAAAAATGAAAACAGCAAGAAAAACAAAAAAGCAACAGCGAAAGCATGTGCTTGCTATTGTTTGTTCGCCTGCTAGAAAGCTGTTAGGCCCTTCAACTTTGAAAATACTTAAGTTTTTGGAATGTGACTGAGCTTATACCGTTGATAATGGATTGATTGTGGTAGGCCATAAATCCCATGGAAAAATGCCGCGAAGCGTCATAACGTTAACCCCCCAAAGAAGACCGACAAGAAATTTATATCCTATTAGTGTGAAGGCGGGCGAGCGGCTGTATCTGTCAGAATCTTCTCCAAGATTTTATCGTAATAAAAATATTCCTGTGCTGCCGACAGAAGAAGAACAAAAAAGAATACTGCAGCAATTACCTTATTTGAATTCCCCCAAAAAAATTATTAAAACCGTTAAAATCACAAAAGATGTTGTCAGAAAATGGAGTGGAAAAACAAGAAAACCGCAGCAAGTGCCCGTTATGGGGGGCGTTTCTCCGAATGCCTATGCATTAATGCATGATCTTCCCGTAGATCAGTGCCATGATTATAATTGGTGCCATGAAGTTGCTCATTCTATGGGTGGATCAGATAATAAAAACCCTCAAGTGCGTGAAAATCTTACGCTGGGTTCGCGGGCATGCAATAGACAAATGATGCCGTTTGAAGGTGTTATCAAACAAATGTTGCTAACAGGGGAATTAGAATATATTGATTTAACAGTTGAAGCGGTATTAATACCGGCACCTAATACAATAAATCAGTGGACACACATTGCAAAAAGTATTCGTTATATCATACGTTATAATAGCGCTGAATATACTGTGGAATTTGATGCGCAGACCAGTATTGGCGTACATCGTGATTTTAAGAAAATTATGAAAGAAAATGTAAAAAAACATCTTAAAGGAGGCGGGAGTAAAACTAGTAAAGTTGATGATATAATTAACGCTGAAGTAAGCAAAGAAAACGTTGCTATAAGCAATAAAAAAGAGTGGGGGGATACTGCTAGAACATTGGATTTTGGTTAGCTGAAAACTTCTTTATCAAAAGGTGATTACGGCATAAATATATCGTTGTTAATAGGTCTTTGTCCGTCTTGATTAAAAAGCCAAATATTTTTTTATTATGCGATCTATTTTTCTCAAGCTAATCGGTTTAATTAAAATATCAGTCATGCCCATACTTAAAAAGCGTTGTTTTTGTGTATTCGAAGTTTTGCCGGTTACTGCAATGATAGGTGTTTTTGCCGCGTGAATTTGAGTTTTTCTGATAATATTAGTTATCACATCGCCGTTAAAATCTGGAAGGTGAATGTCTAAGAATATTAAATCAAATCCATTATAATCCCATTCAAATGCCATTTCATTGATGATGTTAAGTGTTTCTATGGCGGAATTTGCTGCATCAATACAACAGCCATAGTTGTTAAAGAGCAGAAGCGATAATGCTTTGCGGCAAATGGGATCATCATCAATGACGAGAATCTTTGGTTTCTCTTTTGTATTCATGAGCTTATCCCTTAATAGGAGTTAAATAACGTAGGAAATTCTTCAAGAATTTATTGATTTTGGAAAAATAACATTAATTGATAGGGGGAAGAATTAAACGATGTGATTATTATAAAAGGATAAGATAAATAATCAAGTGTTTGATGAAATTTTGTGGTAAAATTCATCCTTTTAAAAAATAAGAGGGTAATAATATGTGTTTAGCCATACCGGCGAAGATTGTCAAATTGTACGATGAAAATAAGGCATTAATAGATGTTGGCGGCATAGAAAGAGAAATTTCTGTCGCTTTATTAGATGAAGTTTCAATAGGAGACTTTGTGATTGTACATGTAGGGTATGCTCTATCCCTGTTAGATGAAGAAGATGCAAAAGAAACGCTTGCCTTATTTGAAGAAATATCAAAACTGAATGAAAAGGAGGTGTAGGCAATGCGGTACATTGAAGAATTTCGAAATGGTGAATTTGCAAGCGCTCTTTCAAAAGAAATATCTAAAGCGGTAGATGTTAAGCGCGACTATAAATTCATGGAATTTTGCGGCGGACATACGCACGCGATCCATCGTTATGGCATTCCTAGTCTATTACCGGAAAATGTTGAAATGATACATGGTCCGGGCTGTCCAGTCTGCGTATTGCCGATCGCAAAAGTGGATCAAGCCGTCGAATTGGCTAAAAATCCCGATGTTATTTTTTGTAGTTATGGCGATATGTTGCGTGTGCCAGGCTCTTATAAAAATA
>CBDVDN010000018.1:0-11928 GCA_965372775.1 uncultured Gammaproteobacteria bacterium | reverse complement strand
TTTTACTTTAAAGAAATCAAATAATTGTTTATTGGTAACTAACACAAATGAATGTAGCGACATTTCGGGATTGAGATACATTGTTTTTACATCTTTCTCGTATATGCCCCCTCGCATATAATATTTTATAGAATATCCAGCACAATGATTAGTGTGTACGGCAATAATTAAAGATGTTGGGAGTATATGCAATAAAAGTATTTTAGAGAAATTTTGCACGGATGCTTGTGCCTGCGGAGAATACGAACCATACTTTTTAAGTGTTTTCTTAATTCCGATAGGCGTGAAAATACGGTTGGGATCGAATATATATTTTTTATCTTGTAACTTAAATGAGATCAGACGCGTTCCGCTGTGAACTAGATCAACAATTTTTCCACCATGTTTTGCTAAAACCGCTTTACTGACTTGAAGCGCGGTGACTTCATCTTCATGAGGGCGAACATATAACAGCCCTGATTTAGTTGATTGATAGATTGTTATGGTTACGGGTGTTTTACCAAGCAGTACACGTTTTTTGCTTATATTTATTTGGGTTGCGAGAGTGAGTTGATAAAATAATGGAAGGATTATCAAGATGGTGTATTTTAAGATGTGTTTGCGATAATTATTCATAAAAGCAACCTCCTTTTGCGAAACAATAGACGAAGCATACCGTAATTTTTGAACATTAAAAATCGGGTGTTGAACGCATTTTTACATGCGGAATACCACCTTCATCATAAGGTTTTCCAATAGTTTTGCAAACAAAACTTCCATAAAAATTTTTAAGGTGGAATTGAGCGGAAAATTCTATTGGATAATTTGAATAATGTTCACGGATATATTGCATTATCATTGTCATTAATGCTTTTCCATAACCTTTATTTCGGAAAGATTTTTTTATAACGATACGTCCAAAACTCACAACACCTTTTTTATAAATATTTGGCGGTAAAATACGGGCGGCTGCAAAGATTGTATTATCGATTTT
Organism: uncultured Gammaproteobacteria bacterium; assembly: GCA_965372775.1. Classification (GTDB taxonomy): domain Bacteria; phylum Pseudomonadota; class Gammaproteobacteria; order UBA12402; family UBA12402; genus CBDVDN01. The sequence goes on along the minus strand of CBDVDN010000018.1, from coordinate 10,955 downwards.
TCCAAATACGTGAATGGCTTGTTTATCCAAACCATCAAAATCATAATCTGTGCATTTTTGTTCAAAAGTAAATACTTTCTCTCGTAGTGCGAGGATATCATATAGATTATGATTGTCTAATTGTTCGAATGATTGAATTTGATATTTAAGCATGGTTTACTCCTTCATCTTCATTTGAAATTAAAGCGATTAACGGTTTAGGGATGTTATAGTTTAAAAAATGCATAAAAGATTTTGCTTCCATTTCTTTAATTGTCGTAATAAGGGTTTTTATATCGTTGCTTAAACGAACTTGTTTTTGTTTTTTTTCATTGCCAAAATGCAGAGCATAATATGCTATCACATCTTTAACAAGTTGTACGGAACAATAGCCGTTAAATATAGCAACACTTACTTTTGCAATCTGTACGAGAATAGAAGCGGAAGCATGTGGAAAATTATCTACGATTAATTGTGTAAAAACAGCATAAGAAAAAAATGATATTGCTAAAGCACAAATCATAAGTAATAGTGTGAATTTAGGATAAAGTAAAAATGCTAACGGTTTTTCAAAACGTTTTTGGTATAAAGACACGACAATATTCCATAAACCAATGAAAGTTTTATAACCAAATAATACATTTAGATAGGAAGAAATTAATGAAATAAAAATAGTAAAAGATATACTAAGCATACTGTTATAGATTAATAAATCCGTTAGTTTTTTTGTTGAGAGTACATATCCGAAAGCAGATACCGAACAAATTATACTGCCAAGCAATCCGAATATGATGCAGAAAGAATCCTTTTTTTTCTTGATGTATATTAATTTAAAAGGTGATGGGGTATGGTTGGCTTGCTCTGAAATATGGATCCCCGCTTTCGCAGTGCTGACAATGTTGTCATTCCCGCGAATTCGGGAATCCATTTCAGTTTTTTGTAGGCCGTATTCAAAAATCGTGTGCCATGTGTTTGGATTTTTTGAGTCAACTTTAAAATCTAATTTTGTTTCGTCTGTTATGACTTTTTGACAGGCAGAGCGGATGATTGTTATCAGATTATTTTTTATTAATAATGATTTTAATATTTTTTTTGGCGCTATGATTTTCTTAAATATTCTTGTTATATCTTCGCCATGTTCTTTGAAAAGCTCTAATGCGCCGTACATATTAAGCGGTAAATTTGCAGCTAATACGCCAATTGCTTCTATTGTTCTATAGGTTATTGTTCCGCCGCCTTCTTGTATAGCAATCGCAGCAGCGCCTATGGAAGATACAGCGCCTAATGCAATCCAGCTATACTTGCTGATTTTATAGGAAGTGCTATGCGGATAGGCTGTTATGCCATTAAAATTTTTGTGTTGAATATTTCTATTTTTAGCATATTCAAATGCCATATTTGCTGTCCATAAGATGACAAAAAAATTGGCTGCTAAAGAGCAAAACGTCAGAAATATTTGATTAAATAAAGAATCGCCTGCATATTTTAAGCTTGGATTAACATACATCCATAATGCCAGTGCGGAATCTGCTAAGATCACAAAATATTTAAAAAGTTTATTATTAATCATACTTCGCCATATTTTTCAGACGCTTTAACCCAGCGTTCTATTAAACGTGAAGTATTGTCTAGATGCTGCTGTATCATAATTTCAGCAGCTTGTTTTATTGAAGAAAATAAATTTTCATCCCGCATGATATTAGCTATTTTCATTTGAACGATGCCGGTTTGTTTCGTACCTAATACTTCTCCTGGTCCGCGCAGTTCTAAGTCTTTTTGTGCAATGACAAAGCCGTCCGTACTCGAACGCATAACGCTTAGTCTTTCTTTTGCAAGTTCCGATAAGGGTTTTTGATAGAGCAGAATACAATGGCTAGATTGACTGCCGCGCCCGATTCGTCCTCGTAATTGATGTAATTGCGACAAGCCTAGCCGTTCCGCATTTTCAACAATTATTAAACTTGCGTTCGGTACGTCGACGCCGACTTCAATAACGGTTGTTGCAACGAGCAAGTGATAATGCCCAGCTTTAAAATCCTGCATGATTTTTTCTTTATCGGTTGATTTCATGCGTCCGTGAATTAGTCCGATATGGAGTTCCGGCAGTGCGTGTGCGAGATGTTCGGCAGTTTTTCCAGCCGCTTGACATTGTAAGACTTCTGATTCTTCAATCAGCGTACAGACCCAATAAGCCTGCCGCCCATTTTGACAAACCTCACGTATTCGCTCAATGACTTCTGCTCGTCGATCATTAGAGATGACAGCAGTTTTAATCGGCTGTCGTCCGTGCGGCAATTCATCAATAATCGAATGATCTAGATCAGCGTAGGCGGACATAGCAAGTGTTCGTGGTATAGGCGTTGCAGTCATGATGAGCTGATGCGGATAATGTCCGTGTTTGATGCCTTTTTCCCGTAAAGCTAAGCGCTGATGTACGCCAAAGCGATGTTGTTCATCAATAACGACTAAAGCGAGTTTTGTAAATTCAACACCCGCTTGAAATAAGACATGTGTGCCGATTACGATATTCGCTTCGCCTTTGGCAATTTGTTCTAAACTTTTTTCTCTTGCTTTTCCAGTCAACTGTCCAGACAGACATGTGATGTTTAATCCGAATGGTTCAAGCCATCGTTTAAACACTTTTAAATGCTGTTCAGCGAGTAATTCAGTTGGCGCCATAATAGCTGTTTGACATTGATTTTCAACAGCGAGTAGTGCAGCACAGGCGGCAACAATAGTCTTGCCACATCCGACATCGCCTTGTACTAGTCGCAGCATTGGATGCGGCTCCGCTAAATCTTTTTCGATTTCTCGAATGACACGCTGTTGTGCTGTTGTGAGTTGAAACGGTAATGTTTTGATAAATTGCTGTAAGAAGCGTTTTGTTGTTTTTAAAGGGATGGCAGCATGTGTTTTTGTATGCTGACGCAAGCGGCTTAAGCTTAAGTGATGCGCCAAGAGTTCTTCAAAAATAATACGCTGCTGAAAGGGATGCTTGAGTTCTTCTAATAACTTCAGTGAAATGTTTGGTGGAGGATGATGTAAGAATAGCAGTGCTTCTTTTAGATTTGGAAAGACGAATTGTTTTAAAATTTCTTGCGGCAATAATTCTTTTAAAACCCCAGTTTCTTTTTCGCGTAAATATTCCAATGCTTGATTGATAATTTTTCTTAAGCTGGTTTGTTGTAAACCTTCAGTTGCTGAATAAATAGGCGTAAGCGACGTTTCGATTGGCAGCGGCTCATTTTCATGAATGAATTGATAATCCGGATGCATCATTTCATAACCGTTCGGCCCGAATTTTACTTCACCAAAACAGCGTAATCGTTCACCGGTTTTTAAAGCTTGTGTTTGTGAAAAATAAAAATTAAAAAATCGAAGTGTTAAGTAACCCGTTTCATCTTGAATTTGACACAGTAGTTGTTTGCGTTTGCGCTGTACGATTTCTGTTGCGGTAATAACGCCTTCGACGAGTGCATATTGATGCGGTTTTAAGCAACGCAACGGTATAAGACGAGTACGATCTTGATAGCGAATCGGTAAATGAAAAAAAAGGTCTTGTATGGTATACAATCTAAGTTTCGCCAGTCGTTTCGCCACAGCCGATCCTACACCTTTAAGCGACGTACAGGGCAATTGATTAAGATAAAAAGAATCTTTTTTCATAATAAGAATTATTTTCGATTAATCGCAAGCGAATCAATCGGTGTTTGTTTGATTAAATAAAATATACTATTTGGATGTGTATTTTTAAATTCTTGATAGTCTTTGTTTCTTGCAAGCATAAATACGCGCTTTGGGCTGTTCCAGAGTTTTGTGAGTTGTTTTGTGTTGAGGATGACGCGGTTAGCTTTTTTTTGATGTTTGATGCCGAAAGCGAGTTCATTTTGCCAGTCTGCGATGAGGACTGTTTGATTGAGATAAACGGGTAGGTCTTGATAGTAATGTTTATAGCAGACGATTTTGTCTGTGGGTTTAGATTGTTGGATGAGTATTTTGGCGATCGGTTTGATTGATTCACCCATAACGTAGGGTATGCTGATTGATAAGGGGGGGAGACTTAATCCGCTTGAAATGACAAGTGCGCCGAAGGCGAGGATTAATTTTTTTCGGTGGTAGGCTATGAGGACGCATAAAGCGCCGATGAGTAAAATAGCATCGTAAATTAGGATATAAAACAGCAAGGGTTTTGGATGAACAACAGGATAAAAGATTAACGCGAGGATTAATGCGATGCTGAGTAGTATGGCGAAGATAGCAGATAATATGAAAGCGATCAGAATGTCTTTTGAAGAATTTTGAATGCGATTAGAGAGATAATGTCCGATTAATAACGCAAGTGGCGGAAAGACTGGCAGAATGTAAGTCGGTAGTTTTGATTTTGAGAAACTGAAGAATATGAAAATAGAGAATGCCCAGATGATAAGAAATAAGATTTCTTTGTGATTTGTTAGTTTTTTTTGAATGTGTTTGATGCTATTTTTTAATGCTTGAAATAAAAATGCTGTCCACGGGAAAAGCCCTAAAAGAAGAATTGGTATAAACGTCCAAAAAGGTTTATAGCGTCCGGCTGTTTTTGTGAAGTAACGTAAGAATTGCTGATTGATGATGTAATAGTTAAAAAATTCAGTGTGTTTAAGTTGAATGAGAATGTGCCAAGGCAGTGCTATGATCAGAAAAATAATGATCGCTGATAATAGATAATGTTTTCTTAAGTATCGAAAATCTCTTAAGCAAAGCATCCAAATACCGACAATCATACAGGGAAATACAATGCCGATGAGCCCTTTTGTCATGACCGTTAATGCAGCGCAGCCGAATGCGAGCCAGATTAAAAATCGGCGCTGTAGTCCGTGCGGCGAACGTGTTCCTAATAAGAAAGCTAATAAGCTGCCGCTGAGTAAAGTGCATAATGTCATATCGATTGTGATAATACGAGCGAGCAGTGCATATAGAAGACTTGTTGCTAAAATAAGACTTGCAAAGAATCCAGTACGGCGGTCAAATAATTTTCTGCCAGTAGCATAAATAAATAAACAGCCTAGAATCCCCATGAGTGCGGACGGAAACCGTAGTGACCATTCGTTGAGTCCAAATGTTTTGATCGCATCGGCTTCTATCCAGTAATAAAGTGGCGGTTTTTCAAAATATTTTATGGTGTTGATGCGCGGTGTAATGTAGTCATGATTGACTATCATTTCGCGTGGAATTTCTGCATATCGTCCTTCGTCCGGCGCAAGCAAAGGACGAGCGCCTAAAAATAAAAAGTAAAACGTGCTGATTAAAACCAGCAAAATTAAGATGTCCAGTGTCCATGAATTTTTTTGAAAGATTGGAAAATGCTGCATCAGGTATTAATATATTGTAGGGACACGGAGTGTCGTGTCCGTTAAAAAGGACATTCTGTCACATCATGTGTTCTGCCGCATACTAAAAATTGCCTGTCATTGTATTCTTTCCATTTATTATGTTCTTTTTCTTCTTCTGTAACAGCAATTTGTGGTTCAGGTTTCTTTTTTGTGCTTCTGATGACTAGGATTTTACCTTTTTTTGTGGCGTAATAACAATCTGCATTTCCGTCTTCCCATATAGCGCCGCTGAAATTTAATTTATGTTGACCTGAAATGTCATGGAAATCTGAAATTTTCCAATCTGATGTTTCAGGAGATATAAATTTGCAGTTGGATTTCGAGCAGGCTGTTGTAATAGTTTGTGCCGGACAGTCAGCAAAAGCAGTGTTGTTTATAAATGCCGCGATACTGCATGCTATGATTAAAAACAATTTGAGTTTCATAGTTAATTTCCATGTTGAATTTAGGATTATACCGGTTCATGACATACTGCTTCAATATTATATCCATCTGGATCTAATATGAAAGCCCCATAATAATTTTCATGATAATGTTCTCGTATGCCTGGCTTGCCGTTATCAGTTCCGCCCGCTTTAATTGCTGCTTCATAAAAGGCGTCAACAATCGATCGGCTTTTGGTATTAAAGGCAATGTGTGTCGTATGGGTCGGATTATTGCCGGCATGTATCCAAAACGAAGCAATAGGTCCTTTGTCTTCCTTACATCCGAAGCCGGCGAAACCTTTAATTTCCATTAACAGCTCATAACCTAATGTCTTTAGTGCCAGCTCGTAAAAGAATTTACTTTTTTCATAATTGCTGATTTCAATGCCAATATGATCGATCATTTTCATTCTCCTGTTTCGTTTAAACGTAAATTATAACCGCGCGAGATATAGGAACATGGTACGCCGTGTCCCTGCAATTTGGCATAGCATGCTGTGTTTCTATATTCCGATTACCGTTTGCCTTGAACGGTTTTATCTCGGCGGGCATAAAGATTTTTACATTGAGTCATTGAATAAATGCGTTTTTCTGCAATTTGTTGTGCAGCAGCAGCAGTTGATATTTTTTTATCTTCTGCAATCGTATAAATATCCAATAATCTTTGATAGATTTCTTCAGTTTTTATCATGACGTATTCTTTGTGTCGAACACGGAAGAATTCTGATGCTGCATCAATTAGTCCGCCAGCATTAATAACATAATCCGGCGCGTATAAAATACCTTTTTCTTGTAAAGCTTGACTATGTTTTTCTTCGTCTTCCAGCGGATTATTTGCAGCGCCGGCAACAATAGAACAATTTAATTGAGAGATTACTTGATCGTTAATAATACCTCCCATCGCGCAGGGTGCAAATATGTCCGCTTTTTGGCTATAAATTCGATCTGGTTTGACAGCAGTTACGCCAAATTCTTGAATGACTCTATTTAAAGCTTCTGTATTAAGGTCAGTCGCATAGATTTTAGCGCCAGTTTTGTGAAGTTCTTTACAGAGGTGATAACCGACATGTCCAGCACCTTGGATTGCAATTTTTACATTTGTTAAGTCTTCCCGTCCTGTTAGTTTTTTAAGGGATGCTTTAATGCCGATAAATGTACCGTAAGCAGTAATGGGAGACGGATCGCCTAAACCGCCAAGATGAACCGGTAGTCCCAGAACATGTCTTGTTTCTATGCGAATCCATTCCATGACGTCCGGATTGGTTCCGACATCTTCGCAGGTTATGTATCGACCATTTAATGTTTGAACGAATCTTCCATATGTTCGAAATAATAATTCTGAAGAAAGTTTTGATGGATCACCTATGATAACTGCTTTAGCACCACCAAAATTTAATCCAGATACAGCAGATTTATAAGTCATGCCTTTGGATAATCGTAAAACATCATTTAAAGCATCAGCTTCGGTCGCATAATTATAAAATCTGCATCCGCCTAGTCCGGGTCCAAGTTTTGTGTTATGAACAGCAATAATTGCTTTTAAGCCGGAAAGCGGGTCGTTACAAAAAACAACTTGTTCATGATTAAAAAGAGAGATATTTTCGAAAACAGTCGACATTTTTAGTTCCTCAAGATAAATAGTTAGGTGGGTTGGGCTAAGCGCCCCATAATTAAGAAAAAATTATTTAAACTACAATCTGTTTTGATTTGTAAAAAATCTATAAAACATCGTATTAAGAGCAGCCCAACAAATTTGTTGGGCTGCGCATAAAAGATAAATTCTAAATATTTTCAAATAAAAACCAGATTTTAATTATAAAATATTTAACTAATCCATGGGTGCTTAGCCCAACCTACACATTTTTTTAAAATTTTAATGTATATAGCGTTACGTTTTTTAAAAATGGGAAATGATAATATAGGATGAGTGAATTGTATACTGATTACTTTAGTTTCTCAAGTAAGTTTTTTAATTCTGCGATGAGCTGAAGAACATGTTTTTGTGAGACAGTAGGATGAGTATTATCAGGTATGATTTTTTTGGAAGATGCGGTTATTTCAACGGCAGGTTTATTGATGCGCAATTGCTTTTTAGCGCCGGCAATCGTAAAGCCTTTTGTATATAACAGATCCTTTATTTGCTGAATGAGCAGAATGTCTTTTTGTTGATAGTAACGCCGACCGCCGCAGCGCTTAACGGGATTGAGCTGTTTGAATTCTTCTTCCCAATAACGTAAAACATGAGGTTTTACATTACAAAGCCCGCTTGCTTCCTTGATGGTATGATAGCGCTTATCCGGAATGGGAGAGGGTTGTGAATTAATTGTATTGTCGGTCATTAGTTGGCTGTCTATGTCGTTGTTTCGGTGTCGCTGCCCTGTTTTTCTATTAATTTTTTAAGCTTTTGGCTTGGTCTAAACGTTACAACTCGACGAGCGGATATGGGAATATCTTCTCCTGTCATGGGATTGCGTCCAGGGCGCTCTTTTTTATCACGCAATGAAAATTTTCCGAAGCCGGATATTTTGACTTCATATCCATTTTCCAATGCCGTACGAATTTCTTCAAAGAATTGTTCGACTAAATCTTTTGCTTCACGTTTGTTTAAGCCAATCTTATTGGAAATATGTTCTGTTAAATCTGCTTTCGTTAATGCTGCCATAAATATTGATCCTTTAATTGAAAATTAATCCCTCAATTTTGCGTTAAAGCTGGATTCTAGCGATATTATGATGTTTTTCATAATATTGCAAATTTCCTCGTCACTAAGCGTGCGGGAAGAATGTTGTAAAATCAAGCCTAAAGCGACACTTTTTTCGTTTTTATCGATATTTTTTCCTTGGTAGATGTCGAAAACGAACAAATTGGCTAATAAATCACCAGCTTTTTCGCGAATTTTAGCCTGAATATCTTGTACAGAAATTTGTTTATCCACGATTAGAGCTATATCACGTCTAATCGTCGGATATTTTGAAACAGGCGTAAAAGCTGGCAAGATCGATTGCTGTAAGGGTTCTAATTCTAGTTCAAATAGAAAAATAGGTGTTTGCGTGTTGAGGTCTAGATGTTGGACAATTATTGGATGGAGAGCGCCTAAAAATCCCAATGATTGATTGTTTCTTATGATCTGTGCGCATTGACCTGGATGTAGAACGGGATGTTGTTCGGTTTGAAATTTATAGGCTGAGTTGGGACATGCTAGTTGAAGCAATGCTTCAACATCTGTTTTTACATCAAAGAAATCAACAGTCCGCTGTTTTTCTCCCCATTGCTCCGGATTGACACTTCTGTATAGGAGTCCGCTGATGACAGCCTGCTGTTTAATTTTATTATTGATTTTTAAAAATCGTAACCCAGTTTCAAATAAGCGAATTCGATTTTGTTGACGGCGAAAGTTGTAAAGAAAAGTGTTGAGCAAGCCCGGCCATAAGTTAGTGCGCATAACAGACATATCTCTGGCAATGGGATTGACAATAGCAATAGGCGGCTGATTAGGATCTAGCAATTTTTGCTGTACTGGATCGATAAAACTGTAAGAGATTATTTCATGGTAATCCCTGTCTTGCAGGGCTGTACGAATGCGTCTTAACGGAATGACATTAGATGGGATTTTCGGTGCACGAAGTTCTGCTTTATAAGCTTTTGTGGGTATTTTGTCATAACCGTAAATTCGCGCGATTTCTTCAATTAGATCTGCTTCATAATGTAAATCAAATCGCCAGCTTGGTATAGCAGCTTGCCAGAGGTCATCCTTGTCATCCTCGCGAATGCGAGGATCCATTTTAATGTCAATGCCCAATTTTTTTAGGATATTGAGTGTTTCTTGTTCCGGTATTTGGGTGCCGAGAAGCTTTTGTATTTTTGCTGAATGGAAGTTAAATTTTTCGGGTTTAGGTAGAGCATCTTCTGAGATTGTATCCATGATCGGGCAGGGTTCTCCGCCGACGATATCTAATAGTAATTGTGTTGCCCGTTCTATGGCGATTGTCTGCAATTGTGGATCAACGCCTCGTTCAAACCGATAAGATGAGTCTGTTTGTAAGCCGTATTGACGTGCTTTTCCTACGATATTAATAGGGTTGAAGAATGCGCTTTCTAAGAAAATGTTTTTGGTGGTGTCTGTAACACTAGATTCTAAACCGCCCATTATGCCGGCTATTGCTAATGGTTTTGCATTGTCTGCAATGATTAGCGTATTCGAATCTAATTCTATTGTTTCATCATTTAGTAAGGTTAAGGATTCTTTTGATTTTGCAAAACGGACTTCTATGTTTTGTGAGAGTTTTTCAAAGTCGAATGCGTGCATCGGCTGACCAAGCTCTAGTAAGACGTAGTTTGTGATATCAACAACAGGTGCGATACTTCGAATACCACATCGGCGCAGACGTTCCTGCATCCAGATTGGCGTTACTGCACGAGGATTAATGTTTTTGATTATACGTCCGACATAACGCGGACAAGCATTATTTTCCGATAGTTTGATAGGGAAAATTTCTTCGTGAATAGGGCGAATAGAATCAATTTTGAGGTGATTATATGAGAGATTATTAATGGCTGCGATTTCTCGGGAAATGCCTCTTAGACTTGCACAATCCCCGCGGTTAGGCGTGAGTTCGAGTGTGATAATGTAATCATCTAGCTGTAGATATTCTCGGATATCAGTGCCTATTGGTGCATCTTTGGGTAATGTCATTAAGCCTTTTGTTTCTTCGCTTAAGCCTAGTTCTTTTTCTGAACAGAGCATGCCGGAAGATTCAATGCCGCGTAATTTTGCTTTTTTGATGCGAAGATTGTTTGGCAGTGTTGCACCTATCAGTGCGGTTGGGACTTTCATATTGGCAGTAACGTTCGGTGCGCCGCAAATAATAGATAGCGGTGAGTCTTGTCCGATGTCTACTTGACAGCATTTTAGTTTGTCTGCATTGGGGTGAGGGGTGACATCTAATACTTGTGCGATGACAATACCTGAAAAATCCGAAGCAGCCGATGTGATAGAGTCGACTTCTAAACCTGCCATTGTTAATTGTTCAGCTAGTTGTTTTACTGGAGTATCAGTTTGTACCCATTCTTGTAGCCAATCGATGTTAAATTGCATGATTAAAGTTCCTAATAATTTGCGGTAACCACAAAGCTTGTTATTCGCAGATCCTATGTATGGGCAGCCCTTGCGGCTGCCTAAATT
>CBDVDN010000017.1:0-12293 GCA_965372775.1 uncultured Gammaproteobacteria bacterium | reverse complement strand
TGATAAAATCAATGTAAAACAACTCGATAGATCAGAGATAGAGTTAGAAAAAAATCAATTAGATAATATGTCTTCGGAAATTTGGGTGTTAACGCCAGCGAAGTAGAAATTTATCCTTTTGGTGCGAGCAATTCAATTTTATAGCCGTCTGGATCTTCTGCAAAAGCTAAGATTGTTTTGCCTTGTTTCATGGGTCCAGGTTCGCGGGTAATTTTTCCGCCTTTATCGCTAATACGTTCACATGCTTTGTATACATCATCGACTTCAATTGCAATATGTCCGTAGGCATTGCCTAAATCATAATGATCCGTATCCCAATTGTAGGTTAATTCCAGTATGGTATTATCTTCTTCATTTCCATATCCCAAGAAAGCGAGTGTAAATTTGCCGTCGGGATACTCTTTTGTTCTAATAAAATCCATGCCTAATATTTTTGTGTAAAATTCAAGTGAGCGCTTCAAATTGGTAACGCGCAGCATAATATGCATAAGTCTCATGGTTTTATTTCCTATATCAAATAAGTTAACCGCTGGACATGTGTTAACAGCGTATAGGAAACATTAATGTATTGTCGACCAAAGTCAAGTGGCATAATGACAGATCGTCCTATTACCGCACGTCCTTGTTTGTGAGACAAAAATTTGCGCGTGTGCAGTCCCCAAGGCGCGTGGAAAATATAGGATTTATTGTGTTTAGCGCCAATGTATAGCATGATATGTCCAGGCATCCAAATAAGCGTTAGGAAAGGCATGCTGTTTTGATTAATAAACGATATTTTTGCGCGATTACTTAAATCTTTAAGTGAAATAAACGGCTTAATTTCAGATTGATCTTTTGAATTTCTAGGTAGCCAAATGCCAAACGGTGCGAATAAATCTTTTAATGTTGCTGAACAATCGCGATAACCGTATAAACCACCCCATCCGTATGGTTGTCCAATTAATCGATTAATAATCAGCGCAATAGATTTTTGTGTCAATTTGAGTGGAAATATTGCCGCATATTTTTTATTGAGATTTGCTATTTTAATTGCGGCATAGCTATTGTGATTTTGTACGGCGACTAATAAATTATAATTAAAACGATTGATTTTGTTGAGCGGAAAAATCTCACCGATTCGAGATAAAAAGAATACGCGAAAACGACGGTTAAAAATCGGTTTTTGATCTTCTAATGTAACGATGTGAGGCGTTCTGCGCCAAATTTTCACAAACTGTGAATTGACATAGGCGATATCTTGGCTTTTCACCCATCCAAACGTTTTATTAGGCGTGATAATTAATTTCCATGCGCCGTTTTTAGAGGTATGTAAAACAAAAACGGGTTCATTGTTTCTCAACAAAGAGACTTGAAAATTATCGAATGGATAACCTTGTCCAGCGTCTTTCCAATTTGTAAATGAAGGAATATTTGTCGGCAGTAAACGTAAATTGGTTATTCGTGTGGTGATGGCGCGCATTTTAAGATTAGGATAAGCGTTTAAATTCATATTATAAGCGATTTTATCAATCCATTGTTTTGTATGCGGATGTTTGTTTTCGCCAAAACCAGGATTGTTTTCATAATTTTTTATAACTTGATTTTCAATTTGTTTGATTTCATTAGCACTATAGAATAAATACGGATTTTGCCAAGGCGCAAAATAATGATTTAAATAATTTCTAGCGAGTTTTTTTTCGGAAATGGATTTTTTCGATAAATAGCGTTGTGTTTTTGGTGAGATAAATAAAAAACTATTTTGTTCAATTGAATTAATGCCATAATCAAATCGGCTCGTGCTTACACAAGCGGATAAGATAAACGTTATGATGATTAAAAAAAACAGTTTTTGCATAAGGAGGAGCGTTACCGTAATAATGTTAAGCGTTATTTTATGCTTATTGTGGTAATGTTTCAATCTGGTTCGGTACTACTGTATTTCATTAATCCTATCCTATTTTTTACTGTAGCATCTTGCAGATTCGTAGATGCCATGTAGAGGCATCCTTTGCGGCTGCCCATTTAGTCGACCGCAAGGGTCGCCTCTACATAGGATCTACTTATTGCGGTATGATTAAAATTACCCCCATAAAATCTCCAAAAGTTGACGATTTTATGGGGGTGATTTTAGCCAAAATTTGTTATTTTTGTTTTTGTGCGTGATTAAATTGTAAAAACCATCAGAACTGTATAAAATACTGCCATGTATACAATATTGATAATCATTACAATTATTACAGCAGCGGCGATCGTTTTTATCTTATCGAAAAAAAAGACCAGTCAGAAACAGGACGATGATGCTAGCGTTTTTGATGAAGATGATTATAACGATGATGATTTTTCTGTTTTAGATGATGATGCGGCTAATTTTATCGGATGTGTTGGTCATCAAGAATTAATGAGTACAGAAAAACTTGAGGAAGAACTAAAAGAACATTCTGAATCAGAAAAACATGAATCGCCGGAACATGAAGTACATGAAGAAGAATCAGAAGAGGGAGAGGAGTTGGAATCAGAAATAGAACTGCCTGAGGCGGAGCCAGCAGAATTAGACCTTGAAGCGCTGGAAACTGAATTACCTGAGCAGGAAGCGGAACATGAGCGTGAGGAAGAACACGAATATCATCACACTCACAAGCATGAGCATAAACATGAGGAAGAAGATGAGGAAGAGGATGAAGAAGAATTAGAACACGAACCAGCTGAAAAACATGCAAAACCTCACAAACAGAAGGCGGAAAAAATTGAAAAATCATTCAAGCAACAGAAAGCGCCTAAAATTGCAAAGAAGTCTTTGTTAAAGCTGGATTCCGCGGTCAAGCCGCGGAATGACGGGAAGACAGCGAAATCAATTGATGCCGCAAAAGATATAGAAAACTTTCTTGAAAAGGAAATACCAGAACCCAATTACGAGCCAAAACCCAAACCCAAACAAGCAGAAGAAAGCGATAATACAGAAGAAGAATCGGAAATGCCGTCTCCTAAACCAGAAGAATATTTTGATGAATAGGTCTTTGTTAGACGGAAAAAATATTGGAACTGTGGATAAACAAACTTGTTGCTTTTTGTACAGGTCAAAACTTGGGTAAAAGCCAAATAACTATTTGAAAATTTGTGTAGGTTGGGCTGCGCTTAAGCGATAAATCATAAATATTTTCAAGTAAAAACCAGATAATAATTAAAAAAATATTTTGTTAATTCATGGGCGCTTAGCCCAACCTATTCGTCTAACCCATCCTAAAAACTTTCTCTTCTTTGACAATATGTAGCTATATGCTAACATTGCCGGAATGAATAAAATACTTATAGCAGTATGGATGGTTTTGAGGGATATTGGAAAACGGTTTGTACAGGATCGTTTAACTTATTCCGCTTCAGCATTAACTTATACGACTTTATTAGCGCTTGTGCCTTTATTTGCAGTGACCGTTACGATTTTAACGCTTTTTCCAGTTTTTCATTTGTCCGGCAATACGATACATTCACTTGTTTTTCAGAATTTCCTGCCTAAATCCGGTCAGCTCATTCAGTCCCATTTAAAAGAATTTATTTCTCAGGCAACAGAGCTGCCGTTAATTAGTATCGTGTTTTTAGCGGTTACGACAGTTTTGATGATGTTTGCGATCGAACGAAGTTTTAACGATATATGGCATACGCATCAACAAAGGCGTGGGATCAGCTTATGGCTTCATTGGATTATCATGAGTGTCGCACCTATTTTAATAATTATTAGTATTGTTGTAACGTCTGAAATATTGAATTTGCCGTTTGTTGTTAAAATATTGTCGCGTATTAAAGTTGAATATGCGCTTTTACATAGCATGCCGTTTATTGTGACGGTTTTTATTTTTAATTTTTTATATGTTGTGGTGCCGAATTGTAAAGTGCCTTTTCGAGCAGCTTTTTTAGGTGCTTTAGTCGCTACAATTTTATTCGCGATCGTTAAAAAAGGATTTGTGCTGTATTTGACGTTTTTCCCCACCTATCAGTTAATTTACGGCGCAATGGCGGTTATTCCGATATTTTTGATATGGCTTTATTTACTATGGACAATTATTTTATTTGGCGCTTTAGTATCGAATGTGTTGACTGTGCGTTGGTTTGAAAACGATTAATCGTATTTAATCTTAGACCGTAGCGGGAATTTTTTGACAGTTTCTAAAGTTTCCGCTAGTGGTTTAATTCCATCCGAGTTATGAGAGGAAGACATAGCCAGAGCGGCTGTAGCCATAGCAAGGCGTAATGTTTTTTCAGTATTCCATTTGTTATATAAGCCGTATATTATTCCGCTGCAAAATGCATCACCCGCACCAGTCGTTGCGACAAAAAAATGTTTTGGAATTTTAAAAGATGGATGCCACGTTCCTTTTTTTTTATTTGTTAGCCAATAAGCGCCTTCCGGCATGTGAATGACCACATTTTTTTTAACGCCGAGATCAAATAAAATCCGCGCAGCCTTTTTGAGGTTTTTTAATGAGACTTTGCGCATTATGCGCGTTTTTAATTTAGTAATGAGGCTTGCTTCTAATTCGTTTATAATAAAGTGATCAACATAAGGCAGTGTTGGAATGATGATGTGTTGATAACGCGCGCGCGATCGTTCTGTTGCAATATCAACTATTGTTTCTATACCGGCTTGCTGAATGTCGTGTAATAAACATGCGGCTTTAACTTTAAAATCCGAGTCTTTTTGCTCTAAAGCATCTAACAATAATAAATGCCCAAGATAGAAATATTTAATTTTTTTTTCTTTTAGCTGTTCTAACGGCACATGTTCTAACGAAAATTTGCGGTTTGCGCCGCGAAAGTGAAACATGGTTCGTTCGCCTGAGCGTTTTAGAGTCATGGCGTCTGTATAACTGGTTTCTTCATTTTTTAATTTATGAAGACATTCAATATTAATTTTTCGTTCATTACATATTTTATTGACATATAAATTAGCCGGCGCATCACCAATACAGCCAATACCATATAACGGTATATCGTGTTGGAGATTTCTTAGATCACATAGTACATTGAAAGGCCCGCCGCCGCCGCTGATAGAATCGGATAAAATTGTGCAAAGTTCCGTGCGTTTTGGCCAGCGGTCAATAATTTTTTCATGATCAATGACCCAGTTACCAGCACATGCTATTCCAGTCATAATAAATTATTCCTTTTAAAGGCACGGCACGTTGTGCGGCTACAGTTTTTCTAAAAACGAAAATAGTTCGTCATTTTTGACGTTTTGTGCTTCAGTTTCTCGCCGGTTTTTGTATTCAATTGTACCTTGGTCTAAGCCACGTTCGCTTATAACGAGTCTGTGCGGAATGCCGATTAAGTCCATGTCTGAAAACATTGATCCTGGGCGTTCGTTGCGGTCATCAAATAAAACATCATAACCTTCGTTTAAAAGTTTTTGATATAAACTTTCTGCTGCTAAGCGGACACGTTCGGATTTGTGCATTAAAATAGGGACTAAAGCGATATTGAAAGGCGCTATAGCATCCGGCCAAATGATTCCTTTGTCGTCGTGATTTTGTTCGATTGCAGCAGCAACGGTTCTGGAAATACCGATACCGTAGCAGCCCATCGTTAATGGAATAGCGCTGCCTTTTTCATCGAGTACCGTTGCATTCATTAATTTACTGTATTTTGCGCCTAATTGAAAAACTTGACCGACTTCGATACCGCGCGCCATTTGTAATTTGCCTTGACCATCTGGACTTAGATCGCCTGCTTTAACATTTTGTAGATTGGCTATCTCAATGTTTGCTGCATAATCACTTTTATCACTATAGAGAATAACATCTTCACCGGATTCTGCGAGCGCTTGAAATTCATGTGAGAATGTGCCGCCCATACTGCCGGTATCAGCTAAAACAACTCGAAACTGTAAGCCTAATGCTGTGAAAATGCGGCGATAAGCTTCGAGCATGACATGATAAGTTTTTTCTAAGGATTTTTCGTCCGTATGAAAGGAGTAAGCATCTTTCATTAAAAATTCACGGGCACGCATTACGCCGAATCGCGGACGAATTTCATCACGGAATTTTGTTTGAATTTGATAAAGCGTTAGCGGTAATTGTTTATAGCTTTTTAATTCACGGCGCGCTAAATCCGTGAAAGCTTCTTCGTGAGTTGGTCCGTAACAAAATTCATGATTATGGCGATCGATTATTTTTAAAAGTTCAGTGCCGTATTGTTCCCAGCGATGGCTTTCTTTCCAGAGTTCTGCGGGCAGAATGGATGGCATTAAAACTTCTTGTGCGCCGATTTGATTCATTTCCTTTCGGACGATGTGTTCAACCTTACGGAGTATTTTTAATCCGAGCGGCAGCCATGTGTAAATGCCGGCGCTGAGTTTTCGAATCATGCCGGCTCGGAGCATAAGCTGATGGCTTTTTAGCTCCGCATCTGCCGGCGTTTCTTTTACTGTAGAAAGCAAAAATTGACTTGTACGCATAATAGTTGTTTTCTTGATTAAAGTTAAATCATAAATGCAAATTTTAACGGGCAATTTGCTGCGCGTATAGTGTTTTTTGTTATTAAATTATTAGATATTAGACGGAGTTTAGTGAAATACCTTGTTATCTTTTTTGACCGCATTTTTAATCACACCTGCAATAGCGTGCAAAAATTCGGGTTTTTAGTTGTTCGTTGAATATTGTAATTTATCTTTAATTGCTAGCCAGTACAGATTATCTGGAACGTCTTCAATAATTAGTATATCGCAGCCTAATTGATCGAGTTCATGTATTTTATCATAGAGCAGCTTCGCGAATTCTTTTGGATTGTTCGGTAAGGTTATCCAGTGGAGCAACGGGTGTTTGGCTAGATTTTTTTGCGGGTTTTGCCGCGCAAGAACGGCGATTTTTTTATTGAGCAGCTGTTGTTTAACGAATGATTGTAAAGTGGTGCTTGTAATGAGCTTGATCGGAGTAATAGGTGCGTAATGAGGTTGTGATGTTTTTGCAATAAGCGGCTGTTTAACAGAGAGAACCAGTGTGCCGATTACTTCTGCTATTTCTTGACTGCTAATCATACCGGGACGTAAGAGCTTTGCTTCCGTTGTTGATAAATCGATAATTGTTGATTCGATTCCAATCGTGCAGGAACCGCCGTCTACGATAAAATCGATTTTGTCACCCAGCTCTTGACGGACGTGTTCAGCAGTTGTTGGACTAACATGACCGAAGCGGTTTGCAGAAGGTGCTGCGATGCCGCCTTGAAAAGTTTGAAGTATTTGCTGCGTAATTGGATGGTTCGGACAGCGTAATCCGATGGTGTTTTGACCAGCGGTTATAATGTCTAATACATGCGGTGCACGTTTTAATATGATTGTTAAAGGTCCGGGCCAAAATTTATTTGTAAGTTTGTAAGCTGATTTGGGAATGTCAATTGCCCATTCTGTTAAGCGTGAAGTATTTTCAATCATAACGGTTAAAGGGCGATTAGTCGGGCGACCTTTTATTTTAAAAACCTTTTTAATGGCTTCTTCGTTATTAGCATCGGCAGCTAAACCATAAACAGTTTCAGTTGGAATAGCGATTATTTTTCCAGCATGTAATAATTTGACAGCTTCTCGGATAATGTGTTGTATATTTTCAGTTTTTTTCATAAAAAAGTGATTAAATATTTGCAATTTATAAAAAATAGTGTATACATCACCGTATGATATCAGTATCGTATTGAAATATCTTACTATTTTTAATAAAATAAGCCGATTAAACGACATAATGCATCATCGAATATGAAAGTGGATACATCATGGTAAAACAGCGTACTTTAAATAACGTTATTAAAGCGACCGGTGTTACGGTTCATAGTGGAGAAAGAGCAGAAATTGTTTTAAGACCTGCGGCACCCAATACAGGTATCGTATTTCGCCGTATTGACTTGGATTCTCCAGTCGACATTCCGGCACGCGCTGAATTTGTCGGCGATACGACTTTATCGACTTCTCTTGTAAAAGACGGTGTTAGAGTTTCTACAGTCGAGCATTTGTTATCGGCTTTTGCTGGTTTAGGTATTGATAATGCTTATGTCGATGTAGCGGCTACAGAGATCCCCATTATGGATGGAAGTTCTGGTCCTTTTGTGTTCTTAATTCAATCTGCCGGAATTAAAGAGCAAAATGCGCCAAAACGGTTTTTACGTATTAAAAAGCGCATGATGGTAAAAGACCATGATAAATGGGCTGTGCTAGAACCGTTTGATGGTTTCAAAGTTGATTTTACCATTGATTTTGATCATCCGGTTTTTCGTTCTTCCAGTAATAATTCGGCATTAAATTTTTCAAGTACTTCTTATGTCAAAGAAGTGAGTCGTGCAAGGACATTTGGATTTCTTGCGGATTTTGAAATGATGCGGTCTATGAATTTAGCTCTCGGCGGCAGTTTGAATAATGCTGTTGTCATTGATGAATTTAGAATTTTAAATGAAGATGGTCTTCGGTATGAAGATGAATTTGTTAAACATAAGATTCTTGATGTTGTAGGCGATTTATATTTATTAGGTTCAAGTGTTATCGGACAATTCAAAGGATATAAATCTGGACATGCTTTAAATAATAAGCTCCTTCGTAAGTTATTAGTTCATAAGGAATCATGGGAATATGTGACGTTTGAAGAATCTGCCGATGTTCCTATTACCTATCTAAAACCGATCTCTGTTGTGGCGTAATTTTATTACTCCTCGCGAATAGATTTACTCAGAAGCAGATGTGTCTTTTCTTCCATGCTTTTTGCCAATCGCAGTAGAGCAGCTTTTAATCCCTTATCTTTCATGTTTTTTGCAGTTGTTTGTATGCTTCGTATTGTATCCGGCGAAAGGTTTTGCTGATGTTTCGCTGGAGGTTTGATGGGCTGAGCAGTTTCTTTCAGCTGAATGATACAGTTAATGTTTTTTAATTCATTGAAAGTGGGTATTTCCTGCAGTTTTTCAGTGAGGTCTGGAATTGAAAAACGAATGCGCGTTGCCCAAGCAGAATTATTTGTGACTAAAGTGAGTTGACCATCTTCATAATTCGCAACAGCGCAGTGTTTTTTGAACGATTTTTCTAATGTGTTATGCAATAGCTGATTCAATTCGCTGAGTTGCTGTGCCTTATATATCAGCGAGGCAAGCTGATTTTTTGGATTATTGAGAATGTCCGTAATGGCTATGTGATCGTTTGGCTGTGCGTTCATAATCGTAATGATATAACGTTAGAGCAGATGATTAAATGATTTTTCTCTGTATGTGTTCAAAATTTTGAGATTCTTGAAAATTTTTGATATGAACAGAGGTGATTTTTTCCTTTTAAATGTTAGGTAATCATGTCAAAATCTGTTTCGGAAGCAAGAGGTTATAAATATGTTAATAGTATCAAGTTTTGTAAAATTTTTATTCGGCAGTCGTAATCAGCGTTTGATCAAACGTTTATCAAAAATTGCTGTGAAAATTACAGCTTTAGAGCCGGAATATGAAAAGCTGAGCGATGAAGAAGTTCAGGCTAAAACCGCTGAATTTCGGGAACGGTTGTCTAAAGGCGAAACTGTAGATGATTTGTTGGTTGAAGCTTTTGCTGTGGTGCGTGAAGCGAGTAAACGCACATTAAAAATGCGTCATTTTGATGTGCAGTTAGTCGGCGGAATAGTACTGCATAGCGGTAAGATTGCTGAAATGTGCACAGGTGAAGGAAAAACGTTAGTTGCGACGTTAGCCGCATATTTGAATGCTTTGGCTGGCAAAGGTGTACATATCGTTACCGTTAATGATTATTTGGCAAAGCGTGATGCGGAGTGGATGTCACCGATTTATAACTTTTTAGGTTTGACGGTCGGTGTTAATTTGCCGAATATGAGTGCGGATGATAAGCGTGCTGCATATGTTGCTGATATTACTTATGGAACAAATAACGAATTCGGATTTGATTATCTGCGCGATAATATGGCGTTTAGTTTGGCAGATAAAGTTCAGCGGGAGCTGCATTACGGTATCATTGATGAGGTTGACTCAATTTTAATCGATGAAGCGCGTACGCCGTTAATTATATCAGGACCGACAGACGATAATTCCGATCTATATACGAAAGTTAATAAGTTAATTCCGAAATTGACCAAACGTGAAGAAGAAGACGGCCCAGGTGATTTTTATCTGGAAGAAAAACACAAACAAGCATTTTTAACGGAAGATGGTCATCAGCATATTGAGGAGTTAATGTATAAGACCAAGTTGATTAAGGAAGGAGAGAGTCTTTATGATCCTGGTAATATTGCGTTAATGCATCACTTAAATGCAGCGCTTCGAGCGCATGCATTGTACAAGTGCGATGTGGATTATATTGTCAGCAATGGTGAGATTGTAATTGTTGATGAACATACCGGTCGAACGATGCCTGGACGGCGTTGGTCTGAAGGATTGCATCAGGCGGTTGAAGCAAAAGAAGGTGTGAAAATTCAGCAGGAAAATCAAACACTCGCAACGATTACTTTCCAAAATTATTTTAGATTATATGATAAATTATCAGGGATGACCGGCACAGCCGATACGGAAGCGTATGAATTTCAGCAAATTTATAATTTAGAAGTTGTTGTAATTCCAACGAATATGCCGTTAGTTCGAAAAGATCATTCCGATAAAGTGTATTTGACCGCACGTGAGAAATTTAATGCGATTATCGAAGAAATTCAGGATGCTATTCTTCGTAAGCAGCCGGTTTTATTGGGTACTGCTTCAATTGAAACCTCGGAATATTTATCTTCTCTCTTAAATAAGTCAAAAATTCCGCATCAAGTTTTAAATGCTAAACAGCATGAAAGTGAAGCACATGTTATCGCACAAGCGGGTATACATGGGACGATAACTATTGCAACGAATATGGCTGGACGCGGTACGGATATTGTATTAGGCGGTAATATAGAAGCGGAAATTATGGGATTGGAAAATCCTTCGGAAGAAGAAATCAAAAAACGCCGAATGGAATGGCAAAAACGGCACGAAGCGGTGATCAATGCTGGCGGTTTATATGTGATTGGCAGTGAGAGGCATGAATCACGGCGTATTGATAATCAATTACGCGGTCGTTCAGGACGTCAAGGGGATCCAGGTGCATCGCGCTTTTATGTTTCGCTGGAAGATAATCTCATGCGGATTTTTGCTGCGGATAGAGTTGCTTCTATTATGAAGCGTTTAGGGATGAAAGAAGGTGATGCAATTGAGCATCCATGGGTATCCCGAGCAATTGAAGGCGCTCAGAGAAAAGTAGAAGCTTATCATTTTGATGTGCGTAAACAGTTGCTGGAGTTTGATGATGTTGCAAATGATCAGCGCAAAGTGATTTATCAGCAGCGTAATGAATTAATGGTTTTAGATGATATTTCGGATACGATTGATTTTGTGCGAAAAGATGCAGTAAATCATATTATTGATCAATATATTTCGCCTCAAAGTATGGAAGAAGAATGGGATATCTCTGGGCTTCAGAATCAGTTGGAGTCCGATTTTACATTAAAACTGCCGCTCGCAAAAATGCTGGAAGAAGATTCTGCATTGCATGAAGATAATCTACGGGAATTGATTGTTGATAAGCTACAGCAAGTTTATCAGGAGAAAGAAACGTTAGTGGGTGAGGAAGGCATGCGGCATTTTGAAAAATCAATTATGCTGCAGGTCTTGGACAGTCATTGGAAAGAACATCTGGCTACGATGGATCATTTAAGACAAAGCATTCATTTGAGCGGCTATGCGCAAAAAGATCCTAAAAAAGAATATAAACGTGAAGCATTTAAGTTGTTTTTGAATATGCTGAATGCAATAAAATCTAATGTTACCCAAGTGCTTTCTATGGTTCAAGTACAAGAACCAGATGACGTGAATGTTATTGATGAGCAAAGACGTCAGGCAGCCGCGGCACAGCCGATGTACTATCAGCATGTTGATACATTATCTGGAGAAGCGGAGCCTGAAGCAGAAATGCAGCAGGGTGAAGGCGGTCAAATGATTCCGATGCGTCGAACAGGTCCGAAAGTCGGACGCAACGATCCTTGTCCTTGTGGTTCTGGGAAAAAATACAAACGATGCTGCGGACAGCTTTAGTTAGGAAATAGGAGTTAGGAAGTATGTGTCGCTTTGTGACGAATTTGTTATTTAATGTTCGTAGTCAAAACTTTGTGAAAAATGTGTAGATCCTATGTAGGGGCGACCCTTGCGGTCGCCCAAATGGGCAGTGTGTAGGTTGGGCTAAGCGCTCGAAAGTGAATTAAAAACTACTTAAATTAAATTTATGTTGAAGTGTAATAGAACTATTATCTTTCAAATTAAGCGCAGCCCAACGAGATTGTTGGGCTGCG
>CBDVDN010000016.1:0-12730 GCA_965372775.1 uncultured Gammaproteobacteria bacterium | reverse complement strand
CAGCTTAGAATTGGCAAAAAAACGGCAGCACAAATATGCCAACTTTTAAAAACATTAATTATGAAGCAGCGGTTAATGTTATTTTTTTATTGATTCGCCATTCCGAAGACTTGATGGAACAGCTTTTAGCAGTTGGTCATCGTGTTGTACATGGCGGTGAATCTTTTATGCAGTCTGTTGTGATTGATGAGGCGGTTTTAAATGAAGTGAAGAATTGCTCACATTTGGCGCCGCTGCATAATCCGGCGAATCTCATTGGGATCGAGTGCGCGCAGAGTTTTTTTTCGGAATTACCGCAGATTGCTGTTTTTGATACGGCATTTCATCAAACGATGCCTAAATATGCTTGTTTGTATGCTATTCCATTTGAATTTTATGAAAAATATCGTGTTCGACGTTATGGTTTTCACGGAACCAGTCATCGATATGTTACGTGTGAAGCAGCTAAAGTTTTGGAAAAACCCTTAGAGGAGTGCGCATTTATTAGCGCGCATTTAGGAAACGGCTGCAGCATTTCAGCCGTTTTGAATGGGAAAAGTGTTGATACCAGTATGGGTTTAACGCCGTTAGAAGGTTTGGTGATGGGTACGCGTTCCGGCGATATCGATCCAAGCTTACATGCTTATCTTGCTGAAAAGCTTAATTATGACGTTAATCAAGTGACGGATATATTTAATAAAAAAAGTGGTCTTTTAGGCATTTCTAATTTGAGTGCCGATATGCGGATTATTACCGAAGCAGCGGAGGAGGATAATCAACAGGCAATATTAGCGATTGAAATTTTCTGTTATCGATTAGCAAAATATATTGCGTCTTATATTGTGCCGTTAGGAAGGATTGACGCATTAATTTTTACCGGAGGCATTGGCGAAAATGCTGTAAATGTTCGTGCGAAGGTATTGAATTGGCTTAAATATCTAAATTTTGATCTTGATGAAGCACAAAATAATAATCATGGAGCATCTAGTTGTGGTATCATTACACAAACTGGAAAATCCCCCGTTGCGATGGTTGTTAAGACGTATGAAGAATTACTTATTGCTCAAGATGCTTTATCTTTAGTTAAATAGTTATACCGCGCGAGGTATAACAATAAAAGGGATTTTTTATGGCTCATAGATTAATGGTTGTACCGGTATCCGATAATGTGGATTTGCATGATGCTGCTTTAAATTTAATACAAGAAGGAAGCAAAAAAGGATTGCACATGAGCCATTTTCAGCCTGTTATTTTCAAGCAGTTAGATAATCAAACACCGGTTACATCTGTCAGCATTGAACAAGTAGAAAAATTTTTAATTGCTGGACGTAAAGCGGAATTTCTTGAAAAACTGGTTTCATTTTATGAAACAATAAGCGTGAATCAAGATGTTGTTGTTATAGAAGGTTTGCCTTATTGTAAAGAGCCCTATTTGGCAAATTTAAATGTGGATATTGCAACAGCTTTCGATGCTTATCTGATTTTTATTGGTGATCATAAAGAGGAAAACCAGCCTAAGCTTACCGATCAAATTAAAATGACAAAGTTGTGTTATCCTCATGCGCCGAACACAAAAATCTTAGGTTCTTATGTTAATAAAACGATAAAAAAATTAGATGGAGATACTTCTTTTTCTGCATCAAGTAATTTAAAGGCTAATGTATTTGATAATTTAACCGAATGGATGCAAATGGATAAATACTATCGGTTAACGCCGCCATTCTTTCGTCATCATTTAATTAAAAAAGCGCGTGAAGCAGAAAAATGTATTGTGCTGCCCGAAGGTAATGAGGTGCGTACGCTTCAAGCTGCTGCTATTTGTGCGGAACGTAATATTGCAAAATGTATATTGTTAGGAGAAAAAGACGAGATTCAAGAAATTGCTAAGGATCATTCGATAAATCTTTCGGATTCTATTCGGATTATGGATCCTAAACCAATGATTGAACAATATATATCGCCGATGGTGGAGCTGAGAAAGCATAAGGGGATGACGTCGGATATTGCAAGAGAACAGCTGCAGGATAACGTTGTGTTAGGAACAATGATGTTAAAGCTGGGCGAAGCGGACGGTTTAGTTTCGGGCGCGACACATAGTACGGCTAATACAATTCGTCCGGCTTTCCAGCTTATCAAGACATTGTTAGATACCAAGATAGTTTCATCTGTGTTTTTTGTTTGTATGCCGCAGCAGGTTTTGGTTTTTGGCGATTGTGCTGTTAATCCTAATCCGACATCTCATGAATTAGCCGATATTGCTATTCAAAGTGCAGATTCGGCAGCGGCTTTTGGTATTTCTCCTCGTGTTGCCATGATTAGTTATAGTACTGGATATTCAGGTCATGGCACTGAAGTGGATAAAGTTCGAGAAGCATTACAAATAGCTAAAGAAAAACGGTCGGACTTATTAATTGACGGGCCATTACAATATGATGCAGCTTTGATTCCCGCAGTGGCAAAACAAAAAGCATCGGATAGTCCAGTAGCAGGGTGCGCGACAGTTCTAATTTTTCCGGATCTTAATACAGGAAATGCTGTTTATAAAGCCGTACAGCGTACCGCAAATATTCTTTGTATTGGACCTATGATTCAAGGATTAAAACAGCCAGTTAATGACTTATCTCGCGGATGTTTGGTAGAGGATATTGTATTTACAATTGCATTGACGGCAGTACAAGCTATAAAATAAATGTAGGGGAGAAGACACCCTTGCGGTCGCCCTTTTGGGCGACCGCAAGGGTCGCCTCTACAGTTTTTAGAGGAATCTTATTATGTTAACTTACTCGGAATTGTTAAAAAATAGACGCGCTATTCGTGATTTTACAGACAAAAAAGTTTCAAAAGAAACTATTCGGGAAATTTTAAAAGATGCTTGTATTGCGCCAAGTGCGTGTAACAATCAGCCGTGGTATTTTGTTGTTATTCAAGATCAAAAAGTTATGAAAAAATTATCTGATGAGAGCAAGAAAAATATACTTCACAATATTGAAACCAATCCTCATTCGGATTTTAAAAGATTTGAAGACTGGATGCGCGATTCAGACAAAAGCGTTTTTTATAATGCGCCGTGTTTGATTATCGTAGTCGGTAAAAAAGATTATAATTGGCTGACTGTAGATTGTTCTTTATGTGTGGCTTATTTAATGTTTGCGGCGGCAGTACGCAAATTGGGTACTTGCTGGATCGGATTAGGCGGTTTTATAGAAGACTCAAAATTACGAAAAGAAATTGGATTATCGGAAGAGTATCAAATTATTGCGCCGATTATTCTAGGTTATCCGAAAGAAATACCTACCATGCCTGAGCGTAAGGAGCCGGTTATTTTAAATGCGCGTTTGTAGCGACACGGCGTGCCGTGTTCTTATCTGTTCAGAAAATAACAGTTGTTTTGTTTAATAATTCGTGTATTCTGGAGACCTTTCCCCCAAATTAATCATTTCTGTGTTTTTTTAAATCATGTTGTTATACATAGACGGTAACGTTTGTCTGTAAAATTATAATTTAGGAGATTTTTTATGAATAAAATTTTTTCACCAAAAAAGCTTGTTTGTTTGGGTTCATTGAGTTTGTTTCTTATTGGTTTTTCTGCTAGCGCTTATGCTTCCGGTTTTCAGTTATGGGAGCTGGAAGAGGCGGGTTTAGGAACTTATCATGCCGGCGGTGCTGCAATTGCTGATAATGCATCGACTGGGTATATTAATCCAGCCGGATTAGTACGCATCAAGCATCCGGAGATATCATTGGGTGCTGCGGATATTATGACGGATATTAGGTTTAAGGGAAATGTTAGTGTAATGTATCCTCAGGCTCCTTTCTTTGATTTTTCAGGCTATAGTTCTGCAAACGGCAGTGATTATAGCTATGTGCCTAATTTTCATTATGCACAGCCGATTACTCAAAATATAGTATTAGGATTTAATGTAGTTGCTACGCTTGGTATGGATACCGATTATCCTACGAGTAATATTTTACGTTACATGTCGACGCATTCGACTGTGCAGGCTATAGATTTCGGACCAAGTATAGGCTACAAACTTAATGATCATTGGTCTTTAGGTTTGGGTCTTGATGCACAGCGGTTAAAAGCTGAATTTAACGAGTATGCGGGTGTTAAAGTAGGAACGTTGATACTTAATTCATCTTTGGAAAATACAATGTATAGTTGGGCTTATGGATTCCATGCAGGTGTTTTATACCAATTTACACCTTCTACACGTGTTGGTTTAAGTTATCGTTCTAAAGTTGTTCATCATGCGGAAGGGAGCAGTAAATTTGATTCACTTACTCCGTCATTAAATATACATCTAAAATCTCGTGACGCAAAAGCGACTGTAATTATGCCTGCTACAACTATTTTGAGTTTTTATCAAGATATTAATAAACAGTGGGCTTGGATGGCGAGTGCAACCTATTCGCAATGGGGCGCATTTAATAATTTGAGACTAACAAATATTGCGGGATTAGAGCATATTTTGCCAA
Source organism: uncultured Gammaproteobacteria bacterium (assembly GCA_965372775.1). GTDB lineage: Bacteria > Pseudomonadota > Gammaproteobacteria > UBA12402 > UBA12402 > CBDVDN01. Next base: position 8,272 of record CBDVDN010000016.1, on the reverse strand, counting down.
CACCTGATCCTACAACAAACCTAACCGTCACCGTTCCTCAGCATTATCGCAATACATGGAATTTGGCGGTTGGTGGAACTTATGCGATCAATACAAAATGGCAGTTGAAAGCTGGATTAGGATTTGAACAGTCGCCAGTGAAGGATCGTTATCGTACTGTGCAGATACCGGATAATGATCGATTTGTGACGGCAATCGGCGTACATTTTCAGCCAACGAAATCATTTGGTATAGATGCCGGATGGGATCATTTCTTTGTTAAGAAGAGTTCAATTAATTCTACGGTTACAGTTGGACCTGAGACAGTTAATGCTAAAGGTCATGTTGATTCCAGCGCAGATATTGTTGGTATGCAGTTAACCTATGATTTTGTTTAAGTAAATAAATTGTTATCGTGTTCGTAATTTTCCCATATTGTAGGGGCGATCCTTGCGGCCGTCCAAATGGGCAGCCGCAAGGGCTTCCTGCCCCTACATTGTATCTACAAATCTGTAAGATACTATAGGAAAATAACGGGTTAACCGAATATTTACGTTAGGGTGACCGCAAGGGTCGCCCCTACTATTTTTTTGCATAAAACCTTTTCTAATATGCTATGATGCTCTATCGATTTTTTAATATACGTTAGATTTGTTTGACAATATGACTTTTCAGCATCTTGAAACATTAATTCTACAATTTCCGCATAAATATCTGTGGTTTGTTAAATTGTGCGCCATTTTTTTTGGCGCAGCAGTTGGTACGGTTGCTTTAACTTTTATTCAGCGCTTTTTAATTAAAATTCTGAAACGAACACATAAAATTTGGGATGATGCTTTAGTTTCATCGTTATATCGCCCGTTGATTATCTTGCTTTGGCTATTGGCCGTTACCTATTCTATTGATATCTTACAAAAAATTTTTTCAATATTTGCCGATATTTCAAAAGGTACAGATGTGATTAGACGCATCGGTGTTATTTTGCTGCTTGCTTGGATGATTGTGCGCTTTCTGAAACGAATTGAAGTTCGTTTTTATGACCCTCAATATACTGTTCACCCGCGCGATAAAACTGCTGTGACCGCTGTTAGCAAGATAATTTTATTTATTCTTATCGTGGCGACAGGGCTTTTTATTTTACAGTCTTATGATATTCGCATTTCCGGTGTGTTAGCTTTTGGCGGCGCAAGTGCGATTATTGCTGGTTTTGCTGCTAAAGATGTTCTGGCGAATTTTTTCGGCGGCTTTATGATTTACCTCGATCGCCCATTTTCTGTAGGCGATTGGATTGCTTCACCGGATAGAGATATTGAAGGAACGGTTGAATATATTGGTTGGCGTTTGACGCGAATTCGAACTTTCGATAAGCGTCCTTTATATGTGCCGAATTCGGTTTTTTCATCTGTAGCGGTAGTCAATCCTTCTCGTATGACAAATCGGCGGATTAAAATGACATTCGGTGTGCGATATTGTGACGCAAAAAAAATATCGGGAATAGTGAAAGATATTAAAGAAATGCTGGGAAATCATCCTGAGATTGATTCACGGACGACATTGTTTGTGCGTTTGATTAATTTAGGCGCGTATTCAATGGATATTTTAGTTTATACTTTTACAAAGACGACGGAGTGGATAAAATTTCAAGAAGTGCAGGAAGATGTTTTGTTGAAGATAGTTGATATTATTTATGATAAGTATCAAGCTGAAATAACTTCTCCGCGTTATAGTATTGACATGCCAAACGGCTTAATCATTAATCCTGAGGATCGCATTAAAAATGTTTAACCTTTCTGAAATTAAAAAAATTCAAGATCATATCGTATGTTTACACAGCAAAGAGGAAGTTGAAGCAGTCATTGATAAAGTTGCAGCTGAAATGAATGAAAAGTTTGCTGATGAAGCACCGCTTTTTTTATGTGTAATGAATGGCGCGGTTATTTTTATGGGACAATTGATTTCAAGATTAACTTTTCCATTGCAAATTGATTATATTCATACGTCTAGATATCGCGGTACGATGACCGGAAGTGATCTACGCTGGATATCCGAACCAACGATTAGCCTAAAAGATCGGACAATCGTTGTGATTGAAGATATCTTGGATTCAGGAGTTACATTGGCTGCGATTTTAGAATACTGTCGTCAGCATGGTGCAAAAGCAGTTTATACGGCAGCGCTGGTTGATAAAGATCATCCGAGAGCGGAAGGCGGTGTTGAAAAAGCGGATTTTACCGGACTATATGTAGAAAATAAATTTTTAGTCGGTTACGGATTAGATTATCAAGAATTTTTCAGAAATCTGCCAGGAATCTACGCGGTTCAGAAGACGGAAAATGGAAGATGACATGTAGTGGCGACCCTTGCGGTCGCCCAAATGAGCAGAGATATACCCCGCGCGGTCATAATTTGAGGGAATTTAGCACTGTTATTTTTTGTCCTGCGCTGCGTTTAAATCGCGTGGAATAGTTATTCATATTCCCAAGATTTAAATACAGCGCAGGGCGAAGAAGAACAAGCTAAAAACCTCAAATTATGATCGCGCGAGGTATATAATAAAACCACAACGTATCCATTAAGCGCAGCCTAACAAGATTGTTGGGCTGCGCTTAATGGATGCTTCATTGTCTTATTGCAACTAAAAACAGATTATAATTTAGCGGATTTTGCTTTGATTTTGGGCGCTTAGCCCAACCTACAAATTAACTCTCGTCTGTTAATTCTGCTTTTTCGATTTTGTTAAACCGTGAGCTGATTTTTTTTGCGGATGTGTGGACTTGTTCGACATCTTCATTCGCTTGTTTGACATGTTTAGCTAAATTATCCATTCTTCCCTGAAAACGATCGAAATCTTTTGCAAGCATGCCCAGATGATCACGAATGATATGGATTTGTTTTCGTGTTGCTTCATCTTTTAAAACAGCTCTTGCCGTTGTTAAAATAGCCATCATTGTGGTTGGCGAAACCATCCAAACGTGTGATTTTTGAGAACGTTCGACTAAATCCGGAAAATGACCGTGGATTTCTGCAAAGACCGCTTCTGCTGGAATAAACATTACAGCGCCGTCGGAAGTTTCTCCAGGAATAATATATTTGCTGGCAATATCTTGAATATGTTTACGAATGTCTAATCGGAATTGTGATTCAGCGCGTTGCCGATCATTTTTCGATAAAGCAATATCGGTCATGCGGCGATAGCTTTCTAATGGAAATTTGGCGTCTATTGCAACATTTCCGGTCGGTTTGGGCAGAAATAATAAACAGTCAGCGCGTTTGCCGTTATTGAGCGTATGTTGGAATGAAAAGCTTTTTTCAGGCAAAACATTACGAATCAGAGCGGAGAGTTGCACTTCGCCAAAAGCGCCGCGAGAACGTTTGTCCGCTAATACTTCCTGAAGGCTGACTACATTGCCGGAAAGTTCTGTAATTTTCTTTTGCGCTTCATCAATTAATGCAAGGCGTTTAATGACATCTGTAAACGTTGCCGTTGTTTTCTCAAAGCCTTCAGAGAGGCGTTTTTCTACTTGTCCGCTGATTTCTTTTAATTTTTGATCCGTGTTATGTGTGAGTTTGTCGACTTGTTTAGTTAACTGTTTGGCATATTGTTGCAGAGAGGCGGTAACGTCTTTCCGTGTGTTACTCATTCCGGCGTTTAAGCTGTCTTGCAGCAGTTTTAAGCTTTCTAGCTGTCGTTCATCGAATTGACTGCGATGTTGTGTGAGTGCTTGTTGAATGGTTTCTTTGAATTCAGTGAGTGTGCGATAAATATTTAATTTTTGACGCGATAGAAAAAATAGTCCTATGAGCATTAGGATGATTAGAGCAGCAGCTGTAATTGTGATTAATGTGTAAATGTTCATGTGTTTTTGGAATTTTCATCCTCTGTCTTCTGACTTCTGTCCTCTGGTTCTTGCCAACATTCACCATCAATGATGACGTTTTTAGGTTGTTGTTTTGCTGTCGTTGGCGGTGTTTTGATAACTTTTATTCTTATGAGTAATTTAAATAGCCTAGAGCGTAATTTGGGAATAAGAAATAATAATCCTATTAAATCTGTGAAAAATCCCGGAATAATCAAAAGAACGCCAGCCATCATGACAAAGGAACTTTCCATGATGTTAAACATGGGCGGCTGTTTTGTCATCATACTTTCTTGCATTCGACGCAGCATGATGAAGTTTTGCCGACGAAGTAAAATCAATCCGGCAGCAGTAGAAAGGACAATTAATAGCAATGTAAGCAGTATGCCAAGATATTTGCCGACGATAATAAATAAAGCGATTTCAATCAGCGGTAAAGCGTAAATGAGATATTTAAAGTGTTTGCGCATGTTGTTTTAGATAATGATTTATGTTGATTTAAAAGCCAGATTATAGCAATATTGCTGCAAGATTGATAGTGAATATTTTCATTTAAAAAGAGGAGATTTGAAATGAATAAACAGCATATTTATCGTTTAAAGGTGTTTTATGAAGATACGGATGCAGGTGGTGCCGTGTATCATGCAAATTATTTAAAATTTATGGATCGTGCGCGAACTGATTGGTGCAATGCAATTGGGTTTGGACTGAATTTTCTTGCTGAAGAAGGGTATTTGCTGGTTGTGCGCAATGCTTGGCTGGATTATTTGCATCCTGCTAAATTAGGTGATCATTTGGAAGTTGTAACTGAAATAGAAAAATTAAGCGGCGTTAGAATTGTTTTTCAGCAAACCATTCGTTCGGTTGATGATCCAGATTTAATTTATTGCAAAGGATTAATTACGATAGTGAGCGTTAATCAATACATGCAGCCTCGAAAGTTATTGCCGGAGTTAGTCGAAAGTTTAACGAATGTTGAAATCAAGTAACTATGACTTCTATCCTTACGCTTAGAAATATTACAGTTAGCTATGGCGGTCCGACTATACTAGATAGGATCAATTTTAATATTGAGCATAGAGAACGTGTCTGTCTTGTTGGACGTAATGGTGAAGGTAAAACAACATTAATGAAATTGATTGCTGGTGCAATTCAAGCTGACGAGGGCGAAATTATTTTTCAACAAGGTGTTCGAATAGCTTATCTTACACAAGAAGTTCCACAAAATATAAAAGGAAAAGTATTTGATGTTGTTGCAGAAGGGATAATTGTTTCTGAAAATTGGGAAGTGCGGCATCGAATTGAAGCCGTAATTTCCAGATTATCTTTAAATAAAGACGATAATTTTGAAGTATTGTCAGGCGGTCTTAAGCGCAGAGTGTTATTAGCTAAAGCGCTGGTTTTAGAGCCGGATATTTTATTGCTTGATGAACCGACCAATCACCTTGATATTGATAATATTATTTGGCTTGAGAATTTTCTGTTGAATTATAAGGGCGTATTGTTGTTTGTCACACATGATCGAATGTTTTCAGAAAAATTAGCTACGCGCATTATAGAACTTGATCGCGGAAAATTAACGAGTTGGGAATGTTATTATCAAACTTATTTAGAACGTAAAGAAATGTTTTTAGAGGCGGAAGCAAAACAATATGCTGAATTTAATAAAAAATTAGCGCAAGAAGAACGTTGGATTCGGCAAGGGATTAAAGCAAGACGAACGAGAAATGAAGGACGTGTTAGAAAATTAGAAAAATTGCGGGAGGTCTATTGTGCTAGACGAGAATTAAGCGGTAAAGCGCAACTGCAAATTCAAAAGGCACAATATTCCGGCAAGCGTATTATTAAAGCTAAAAATATTACGTATGGATACGATGATGATAATGTCATTATTAAAGATTTTTCGACTGTTATTTTACGCGGCGATAAGATTGGCATTATTGGAGCTAATGGTTCGGGAAAAACAACGTTGTTACGTTTGTTGTTGGGCAAATTGAAACCACAACAAGGCAGCGTGCAGCATGGAACGCAATTAGAGATTGCTTATTTTGATCAACTGCGGTCTCAATTGAATGAAGAAAAATCATTGCGAGATAATGTCAGTGAAGGAAGTGATCATGTGACGATTAATGGTAAAACTAAGCATGTTATGAGCTACTTGCAAGATTTTTTGTTTTTGGCGGAAAGAGCGCATATGCCGGTGAGTGCATTGTCTGGCGGTGAGCGTAATCGGCTTTTATTGGCGAAGTTATTTATTCAGCCATCTAATGTTTTAGTGCTTGATGAGCCGACAAACGATTTAGATATTGAGACATTGGAGTTGTTGGAAGCATTGCTGGTTGAGTATTCTGGTACGTTATTATTGGTTAGTCATGATAGGGCATTTTTGAATAATATTGTCACAAGCACTTTGGTGTTTGAGGGTGAAAAAGTTAATGAGTATATTGGCGGATACAATGATTGGTTGCGTCAAAGAAGTTCAAATATTTTGAAAAAAACGTTAATAAACAAAAAGCCAAAAAAGATGATAAAACAAGCATCATCTCAACGTTCTGGAAAACTAAGTTATAAAGATCAGCGAGAGCTGAAAGAACTGCCAAAACGAATAGAAGCGTTTGAAGTAGAGCAAACACATTTACATCAACTCATGACGAATCCGGATTTTTATAAAAAAGAAAAAGATGAAATTATAAAAATACAAGATAGATTAAAAATGCTTGAAAAAGATTTGGAGAACGCGTATAAACGTTGGGAAGAATTGGAGGCAACAGTTCATCATTAATTTTGCTAATATGGAGAGGATATCAGCACGTTATGAGAAATAAGGATATGATCCGTCTAATATTTAATAGTTTTTGCTTAATACTAACACTCACATTTTCTCTTGTTGGTTTTACCAAATCACATTATCCGCCAGATATTCATAAAATTATGCAGCGAGGTACACTTATTGTTGCGATGTATCATAAAGACGTTCCGCCTTTTTTTATGCATGATAAAAAGACTCACCAGCTTATTGGTATTGATGTAATGCTTGCAAAAGATATTGCTAAAAAGTTAGGGGTGCATGTTCGGTTTGAACGAAAATATCAGACATTCGATCAGATTGTTGAAGCAGTTGCAGCTCATCAAGCAGATATGGCGATTTCTTTTCTAACTAAAACTTTGTTGCGCGCTAAAAAAGTTCGGTTTACCGTTCCTTATATTGTTTTACATCACGGATTAATTATTAATAGGGTTTTATTGGCTAAACGGCAAAATTACGATTCATTAATTCAAATATTGAATAAACCGGATTTAAAAATAGGTGTTTTAGCAGAATCAGCTTATGTTCCGATTGCGCGAGATCTTTTCCCGCGTGCGGAAATTGTAGTTTATAAAACCTTAAATGATGTGGTTGAACATGTAAAGGCGGGGAATGTGATAGCTGGAATGGAAGATGAAATCACATTAAAAAAATTGATTTTTACGCAGCCTAAATCAGCTATTATGGTAAAAACAGTATTGATTCAAGATTTACAAGATAGAATCTCGATGGCTGTTCCGTGGGACAGTATTTATTTAGCGCATTGGCTGAACAGCTATCTTGAGTTTTATAAGCCTAAAATTGATATAGATCAATTGATTAGGCAATATTTTAATTAGGGAAGTATGGTATGGAAAATGCAACGAAATCATTTAGTCTATCAAAGATTTTGTTAAATCCATGGTTTGTCCTTTTAGGCGGCTTCGTCGGTATAATTATTGGTATATTTTTTAAAAATGTTGGCTTAATGTTAGAGCCGATTGGCGACATTTATCTTTCGTTTTTGAAGATGTGTATTATTCCGATTATTGTTACCATTGTTATCTCAAGTGTTGCGGATATTTTAAAAAGTCAAGCGCTTATAAAGCATTTAAAGAAATTTTTATTGTATGTTATTTTAAGTATGATATTGGCGAGTTTTTTTGGATTGGTTGTGTCATATGTTGTTAAACCGGGACGTAATCTTGGAATAAAAGCAGAGATTGGAATAGGCAGAATTATTACTAAACATCAGCTTAATGATAAAGATACGATTATACCTGAAAGCATTATTTACACAAAAAAACAAGGAAAAACCAATAAAATCGGATTATTGCAATTTATAAAGCGAATTGTGCCGATCAATATTTTTAATGCTTTGACGCATGATAGAAAATTACAAATATTATTTTTTGCATTATTATTTGGTGTGGCGCTTGGTTTTATTCCAGATTCCATTAATAATGGATTATTAAGAAATATTAAAGCAATTTATTCTGTTTTTAATAAATTAATCGTTTGGGCGTTATATTTATTGCCTTTTGCATTATGTTTTATTTTTGCTGCGACTATAGCGAAATCTGGCGTTGGGGTTGTTTTACTATTATTAAAATATATTTTAACTATTTATTTGTCTGTTATTTTAATTATA
>CBDVDN010000015.1:0-12847 GCA_965372775.1 uncultured Gammaproteobacteria bacterium | reverse complement strand
TAATTCTGCAGCACATAACATAGCGCGTTACATGTTAAAAACTCGCAATCAGGTGGTTCCTAAATCCATTTAAAATCGAACAGTGTCCTACTCGAACGTAACTTTAAACCAAACAGAAAACCCACCGCAATGCTTTTGCTCAACTTACATTGAGCAAAAGTCTTATGCCTTACGCCTTAAAAAGACTATAAATTTTTCAGAAAATTCCTTATGGATTCTTTTTACCCAAATCATTATAATGCCCCCATCGTGCGAACATAGAAATATTGCTCTTACGTTCACACATAACTAACACGTGATGCTCGCAACCTCACCCAACAAAAAGTGGCTATAACGAATACAGTAAATAAATATGGGCGCAAAAAAACGATATAATGTCGAAGAGTTGTCTTGGTCATCCATAAGAGAAGATGTCGTCAATACGAATTCGGCTCTTGCAAAAATAATTGACCAGATCAATCCAACCAAAGAACTTTCTTTTTTAAAAATATCCTATCCGTACGGAAGTGAAATTTTTAAAAATGGTTCTTTTTATTTGCCAAATTCTAGCGGTCAACTAGTACCAATTGAGCACCAAACTATTCATCCGCACATAAAAAACCTGCTAACTTATCCATCTGCATCAATACCCGTTTGTCTTATTTTAAAAAATTCTATAGAGCTTTCCATGGCATTGAAGGATCGAATCATTTCTTTTTGCGGACTTATCACATCTGGAGAACTATTCGGCGAACAACAAATTTTTTCTTCTGAAGAATCTGGAAAACTTCCGTTATTCCTTTGGAATATCACAGCCGGCGCCCGCTCTATTTTTATGCTGCCAAAAATATCTGAAAAGGAAAAACACAATAAATTAAAAAAAACTCTCCGTTTAAAACAAAACAAACCAAAAAATTATCTGGATCACTGGGAAATTTTCAGATCTATTGCTAATAATTCCGATTTCCAGCACCCGTGGACGACAGAAATACTATTTTTCCCAAAAAATTGGTTTGACCACTTACACGACCCAGCCTGGTCAGATTTTTATCATTACATATTAAAATCATTATGGAAAAAAGCAGAATTCTCATATAACCAACTACTCTGGAACACGATATTTTCGATTATTCAAAACGACAAAGACATAAAACCCAACCTCTATACAGCTAATACGGTAAAACACCTGCTTGCAATAGGCGCCGGCGCATTCCCTGGATTTGCGCCCACCACTGATAATACTGCAGCACCCACACATGGCATTCAAGAGGCATACCGCAATATTTATAATTTACAACACTATCCGCCCATTATTATGCAACCAAAACGATTTTCTATCGACAACCCTTCCTCTCAGCCTGTTTATTACTCCTTACCTTTCCCCAGCACAAATGAATTTGGCTCCAAATCTAGAAAACGATCTATTTTTATCACCGAACTACACGAAATTAAATCATTGCTTAATAAATATGTTTCTGTTCTTTCATCGGGAGAATTAGATATTGGAAAAACAACGCTCAATGATATCGTCCGAAAAGTAAAATATGACTATTATCATAATAACGTCGATCTATATTATGAAATGAAAGAAAGCAAAGAAATTCCTTTAGAAGATCCTTCATTTTTAAGCACTAATAATAAAGATTTTCCAGAAACAAGCTCTTTCTTTAAAGGCTGTATTCGAATATCAAAGAAAAAACTGGATCTATAAAATAAAAGTAATAACTAAATAGGACAGGCTCTAAATATTCGATTGCCCCATCATTTCCCCATGGTGTCTTGCAGATTCGCAGATGCCATGTAGAGGGGCAAGCAAGCCCTTGCGGCTGCCCATGTTTGGGCGACCGCAAGGGGGGCGCCCCTACATTTTTTTCTATTTGGCGCCAATACCAATTCTTAAATATCCCAACACATCATTTATTTTTTCCGGAACATATACAAAAAGGAAACGAATTTCGGTTATAAAATTCGTAACCAGATTCGCGTTACAAATTCGCGACCCGAAGTGGTGTATTTAAAACCCCTAAAAAAAATGATTCCATAATATATGTCTGAGAAAACTTACAAAAGGAGATTTGCAAAAATGTTAATACTTACAAGACATCAGCTTGAAAACATTATTATCAACGATGATATTTGTTTAACCATCCTCGGCATTAACGGAAAGCACGTAAAATTAGGCATAGCCGCTCCAAAAAACTTACCTATTCATCGTGAAGAAATTTATAAAAAAATTAAACTAGAACAATGCCCGCGGCTGCAGAGAAAACGAAAAAAAATCGTCAGGCAAAAAGGAACAAACAAAAACAAATAAGGAGAAAAAAGCATGGAATCCCTATCAATCAACTTAAATCATAAACTTATTAATATTAATCTTCACTGCGCTAAAACAAACAAACAAATCCTTGCCGTTTGCTCAATCAAAAAAGGGAAACGCACCGCCTTTATCAAAAACATGCTTCACACCATCCGCTTATTATTAGAAAAAGCCATTGATGTTTCTCTAACTTTGGCAAATGAAGACTGCTATTCATTAAATAAAGAATATCGATCCTATTTTTGCAAAGAAAGAATCGAAAAATACCGCTCCAAATACTCAAATCAGCTTCAAAGGCTAGAAAACGGAAAAAATATAACCGCCTTTCCTAAGTTGGACGAATCAGAACAAAAATATTAATTTAATTTGTAATTATTCCGCGATTTCCAAACTCCGTCATTCCGGAAGCTAGTGCTTTGTCAATCTAAAAATTTAGGGTCGCATGTCCGTTTAGATCTAAGCTACGCGCAGAGAATGAGAGTCCTTCAACCCTAAAATTTTTGTTTGACAGAACACTAGCGTAGCGAGAGTACATACAACCTTGCGAAGACGCACGGAGTACGTTGCTTCGCCGAGAAATACAGGTGATACATATTCGTTTAATCCGTCCTGCGATAGCTGGCACATTCGTAGGTAAGCGTAGAGAAACATAAAAAATGGTATGAATAGCCTTTTTTGTATGTTCTAGGGGCTGGTGCAATCCGAACATTTATCTGTTAGAACATTTGCAATTTGGTATTAATGAATAAAGATTTTATTTGCTCAGGCGATTGAAGATTCGGTACGGTTATCGCAGAATGGCTCGCTCGGCTTCATATTAAGAGGAAATAGTTAGATTTTTTAATAAATCAATGAAAGTCAAAACAATCAAGATTAATGTCCCTGCCTCGCTGTGCTTTATTTCTGCGATAATCGTCCCCAATCTTCAATGCCTTCGCTCACATTCATCAGATTTTTTCATTTTTCCCCCACATTTACCTTTGCATTCTGTCATTACTAAATAGGGACTGGTGCAATCCGTCCTTTTTGTTATCCCCGCGAATGCGGGGATCCATATAAATCAATGCTTTACATTTCTGGTTTTAGTCAAAATATTCGGATTGCAACAGCCCCATAAATCAATTGATTATGTTTTGGGTTTTGTAAATATTCGGATTGCAACAGCCTCAATATGGCATCGACACAGAAAACATATAAGCTAAGAAAAAAACAACCAAATTCACCATAAAAAACAAGCAGTAACAAAAAATTAGCCAAAACAAAAGAATTTTGTTATAAAATGCAATATGCTCACACTCTAAATGGTTAATTTATTGTCAAAATTGATGTTTTTTTTAATTTTTTGTGTTATTATATTTATAATATTTTGTAGGTAAATTACTAATAACAAGATAAGATATTGGAGAATACAATGCCAAACGAAACTAAACACAAAACGAGAAAAAAAAAAGCAGCGACAAGCGGCGATAGCGCTACAGCTCTTAATGAAATGCCGGTGCCTGGTGAGCTTCCACCGCCCATACCGCAGGATGCTGATTCGCTTACTAAAGAAATCGAAAGAAGTGTGTATTTTCAGGAAGTTATTCGATTAGACCAGCTCACACAAATCAACCCGCATTTCATCTTACATTCAAGCTGGCTTGCTCGCTACAATGCCGTTCAAGAACCCGCCAGAGAGCAACGTCAAACCATTAAAGAAGAGATAGCCCGCCTTGAAGCATTAAGGCTTTCTCAACCAGATCATGTGGAAATAGGGGCATCTCTAGAACAATTACGAACACAACATTCACTTTTAGTCCGTATAACTGGTCAGCATTTTGAACAACAGCTAAATCAAGCAAAAGAAGACCTACAAACAGGCACACTTGATCCAGCGCTACTTGACTCTATCTCTACTAATTCGCTGGGACAAGCTTATTTAAATAATAATCCATCTGCTGCAAAAAGGTTCGCTGATTTAAATAAAAAAATAGCCAGCGCCATTATTCAAACCGACAGATCGCTCTTCTTATCCATCCCAATGACCGAACTTGACGCAAATTTAAAAGGCAATAATGTTGATAAAATGCTTTTAGCCTCTAAACGGTTAACACTGGAAGTTCAAGAGGAAATTTTGGCTCAACCATTACAGAAAAACCGCAGCATAATCATGGAAAAATGGATATGGATTATGCATGCTTGTTATAAACAAAGAGATTTACATGCTACTGCAGCTATTTACAGCGCATTGTGTTCAAACAATATATTTCATTTAACTAAAACGAAAGCCGGATTATCTAAACTTGCTCTAGAACTACTAGAGTCAACTTATAAAGGAATATTTTCAAAAAACCCAAACCTAGTTATTAACCCATTCCTTCGCGCTTTTAGGGAAAAACCTTTCCTATTCATCCCATGGATACAGGCATACCACGAAATTCTATCAAGAGCTGGAGAACAAGCCAAACAAGACGAACAAAAATCACCTCGCGAACAAGCAATAGCTGATTTTATCGCCATACAAAAAGAAAATCGACCCCCCCCTACATTACAACCTGTAAAAGTAACATCCTGCAATCCAAATAAAACAGAAAAAGATGAAAACAAATTACAAGATAAAGCGGATAAAATAAAAGCAAAAGAAAAAAGTTTACATCAAGAAGAACCTCAAAGCGATAAATCATCAAGACAACTGTCGCATACTTTAGATATCCTCCCCCACGATGCGCTTGTGCGTGTTATGGCTGAATCCAAACTATCGTTTCCAGAATCGATTGATCCTAAAGTTTTAAAAAAAATTAACGAAGCAATTAAACGGGGCAATCCAACATGGCTAATACATACCCATGTACAACAAGAAATAATAAAAAATTTTACTATGGAGCAAGCTAAACAAGTAAAAAGATACGCGTATATCGACATGATAGAAAATTCGGTTCTGCGAAGCATACTTCTAACCCAAAATATACTTATCAGTGCTTCCGGACAAAAACTACGCAGACAACGGTCGTTGGGTGGAGATTCGTCGCCACCGCAGTTAAGTAGAGCACTGTCAGGCCATTTTTCTTCATTAAACGCTGCTGCCCCGATGAAACAGGATGACGCTTCATTAACCCACAACGGCAGCAAAATGCATCGTGGAAAAAGCAAAACAGTAAAAGCGATTGACCAATTAAATAAAGCGATGCGCCAAACATTTCTGACTGACCCCATGAAAAAACAAGAAATAAAAAAATATTTAGAAAAAATAGTGCCAGGATTAAACTTAACAGATGATGAAATTGAAAGTGTACTCCGCCAAAGTGATTCCGCTCAAAATTCTCAACCACTCACAGTTGCACAAAGATCTGGATCTGCGCCACTTCCAACAGAAAAAAAACTCACAAGCGCCTTAAAAGAGTTTGCTGAAGTTCAAGCACGTTTCCATCAAGATATGCGCACCTTTTATCAATTCCTTCTAGAGGCAAAAGATGTTATAAGCCCAAAGAATAAACCTCTTTACGATAAAATCGTAAGCGTTTTTAATGAATTTTGTATAAATCCCTTTTTGTTTTATTCATCTGAAGACATTTCTGATGAAAATACTGAAAAAAAAATTACAGAATTATGCCAATACTTTAAAAGCCGTAATTTTATCACTCTTGCTTATTCATTTACAGAGTATGCGTCACTTCAATTTTCTACAAAACCTTTTTTCACCTTTCTGGAAGAAAATGAAACTGCTAAGGTTATTTCTAGTAAACACAATACACCTCATTCAATAAACACTCAAGAAATAAAGCCCATACAACAGGCTCTACGCTATGAACTTACGCTCAAAGAAATATTAGAAAACGCCAAAAAAAAAGAATTATCATCATCATTCCTCGAAGAATTAAAACTCACACTTTCTCTTGCAAAAGCTATATCACAAGCTATAAATGCCTGCACTGCACAATCAAATCCAAGCGACGATGACTCTGAACAAAAAAAACGCATTCAAGCCACTCAAACTTGGCTGCAATCTCTGCACGATAAAATCACTGATTTTGATGATGATGCTTTAAGAGAATTCTTAAAAACTGCGCCTACTGATGATACTTCAGCTAAAAAATCCGCCAATAAGCAGAAAGCGACAAAAGAAGTAGTACAAGCCATAAAAAAAACTAGCCGCTGCAAACCCGCCTTTATATTATGCTGAAATTTCCACATGGGGCAATAACTGTGCCGTTTCCTGTATGAGTGTTTTTATCGTTAATATGCTGCTTGCGGGAAAATTAACGGACAATGCTATTGCAAAACTTTGCAAAATAGTTTCTACCTATTATGACGGGGCACAAGTAACAAAAGAAAATTTAATTGCGCTATTCACAAAATATACGCTACCATCCGAGCGCCAACTTATCTTAGGTCATGCACTTAGACATTATATTGAAAATACCCACAAAATTTGTTCGGACCCGAATAACATGATGTCAAATGAAGCCTTTAAGCCTGTTGCAAAAGCGCTTGGTTTTAACGTCGAATTTTATATTTTTTCGCGAGAAGAGGAGCAAATTAAACTTTCTGGCACTATTCCAAAAATTAAAACTGAAGACACAACATTAACGATGAAGCCTTTGTACCGCGATTCACATTTTGACTTATTAATGGAAAATAAAAATCTTGCAGACAAACATAACAGAAACAGCCTCGAACTCTCCACGCATAAATTACCAATAGAAGTAAGTCAAATTGACGAGTTAAAAAAAATAATTCTAAATGATTTAAAACAGCCGCCGCCATTCCTTCTTGATGAATCAAAATTAGCTACTCGCCCACTAGATGAATTATATATAAAAACCTCTGAAGGTAAACTTCAAAAATTATCTTGTGTGGTAAAAGAGGAGTGTTTCCCATCTGCAAATAAACCGATATTTGTCGAAATGTCATTAGAAGGAAAAGGGGGGGGGCCAACGCCAGGCATATTAAAACTTTTACCTGCGTCTCAGTCAGCACAAGATTTCGACAAAATTAGGTACGAATTATTTTTCTCAAAATTGTTTAATCTCATACTGGGCGATAATTCAGCCAAAATGACCCCTGTATATGATAAAAGCGGGAAAATTATTGGTTTATTTTCAGAGGCCATTCAAATACATGGCAATGAATCAAAAACCTTTCACCTTTCAGAAATACAAAGAAATTCGGGAACACCGCCGCACGTTCGGCCGCTAAATACGCAACAATATGGACAACTCATGCAAATATTAGCGGCTAGTTATTTCCTTGGTGAAGAAGATTTACATGGTAAAAACATTTTGCTGGGAAAAACCCCCGATGGCACAATAGATTTTGTGAAAATTGATCATGATCGGTGCGGGGGAGGGCAAGCTTTAAGAAATCAGGGCAGACTTCGCAGTATTTTACAAAGGGCAACATCACGGTTTTCTTCGAAATTTAACTTAACACCTGAAATTCTGACTCATTTCCCTGATATTCAAAAAAACGCTCCTTTTTATTGGCTTACAGAACACCGCCTTGGTGGAATCGGCCAAAAAGCATACACACTGGGAATACGCACACAATATAGAGAACAATTACGTGAAAAACAATATGAAAATGCAAAATTCGATACGTTCTTAAAGTGCTATTTATTTGTATCTGACTCAATTCTAAACGACACGCGTACGCAAATTTACGGCAAGGCATCCGATCAAAAACAATTCATTGATCCTATGATACAGTATATAAAGTCCCAACGGGCTAACTTAAAAATACAATTAATCGCAACGTCTGCTTTTCGAACTTATTTTTTAAGAGAATTTAATAGAGTTTATCTCTTTTCAAATAAAATTAATTCGCTCTTTAAACATTTTCCCGATAGAGACGTATTGCAAACCACTTTAAATGATTTAAAAAAAGAAATCGAACAAAAAAACAACTCGCAGACAAACGCACCCTCTGAGAAACATAACTTTATCAAATATTTTATTAATTTTTTTGGCAAGTTTTTTCCCAGAACTAGCAAATATCGTACTTCTAGTACAGATAAATTGACGCGAGCGTTATCTGATAAGACTTCTCCTCCTCCTTCAATAGAAGTCGAAATGTCTCCCTTACCACCATCTAAACCACTAACGCAAACACCATCTGGCGCAAATAAAAGATTAACGTTTTTAATGAAACACAACTCTAACTTTCTCCTCAACAAATATACAACAGCAACCCAAACGGATTCCCTCTCTTGTAATTCGCCATACCCAAGGCCTTATTTCCCAGCATCGCCCCCGAAATCGATACCTATACGTATTAAATTTAATAATCCTAAGAACAAAGTTCCCTTTATCCAAAACGCAACCACCAGCGGAAATACTGCTGATGCCACTTATTGCGAAACTGCAGGAATAGGCACGTTAAAAATAACAAACCCTGAGCAATCAAAAGCAGAAGGTTTTGCATTCGCATATTTAATGGCGCGATATTGGCAATGCTGTGATCCAAAAAACGAACATCCAGAAACAATTTATCTAAAGGGCACATCTAAATTTACAAAGACCGTGGCTAAACATCTTAGATCACTTGGTCATCGAGGAACTATCATCAATGTAAATACAGGCGAAAAATTAGAAAACAGGAATAATCATCAAATCTCATCATCGCAAAAACCCCACCAACCGCATACTTTTAAATTACAAGGATAAAACAATTTTTACTCACTCAATTTCCGCATAGGAACATTTATACCCTATCAATCGGAAAGCTTATGACATTGTTAATGTGATTTTCTTTTAATGCTAACAGTACAAGTCGGTCAATCCCCAAAGCCACCCCTGCACATTCTGGCAAACCAAATTTTAAAGCATCTAAAAAATGATTATCTATTGGAACTTTTGGCAGGTGTTGTTTATCTCTCATCTGCAAATCTCCCTGAAATCTTGCTGCTTGCTCTTCTGCATCACAAAGTTCTTGAAAACCATTTGCCAATTCTATCCCTTTTACATAAACTTCAAATCGTTCAGCAACATAAAAATCATCATAATCAGAATACCGAATTTTTGCTAATGCTGCTTGCGAAGCAGGATAGTCAACAACAAAACACGGACAATCCATTCCTAAATTCGGTTCAATACAATGACTCATTAAAAGCTGTAATAAAATATCTCTATCGTTATAATCTATCCCGCTAATATTTATCAAGCCATATTGTGATATGCAGTTTTGTAACTGTTCGATAGGAACACTATGGGGATTAATATCAAGATGTTTTTTAAATAATGCTTGGTATGTTTCTCGTTTTCCAGACTTTGTCTTTAAAATTAACTGCAGCAAAGAATCAACTTCGTCCATCAATTCATGATACGTCCAGCCCAAGCGATACCATTCCAGTAATGTAAATTCCGGATTATGAAACCGCCCGCTTTCTCCTTCACGAAAAACTTTAGCTATTTGATAAATCGAACCACTTCCAGCAGCTAATAAACGTTTCATCGCAAACTCAGGAGATGTATGTAAATAAAATGGTGGGGGGTTTTCTTTACTAGACAATTTAAAGCTACGAAGATGTAAATCTGTAACCGCGGCACGTGATAAAACTGGCGTTTCGACTTCCATTACATCATGTGCCGCAAAAAAATTGCGGATTTGCGTCAATATTTTTGCCCGCGCTTTTAGATTTTTAATCGAAATAGAAGGTCGCCAATGATCAGATGGACACATTTTTCTACATTAATCCAACTGAGCAATACGCTTTATATAAGGGGCAACTAAAAATGCAACAATTGCAGCACCCAACCCAAAAAGCCCCATATCAAAGAAAGCTTTTCCATATATATTAATGATAATATGCATGTCATGTAGGTTTTTCGGAATATCCGCTAAAGTCGCAAACACACCGGATAGTGATGAAGCAAGGGAAGTCGATATTAAAAACCATGCCCCCATCATAACACCATACAAACGTTTTGGTGCAATATGCGTGACCATTGCAACACCTAACGCACTTATCAGCAATTCACCTAAAGAATATAAGAAAATCGCCAATACTATCCATAAAGGCGAAACTTTTAAATGCGGGCTAACAAAAAATGTGCTTAATTTTAAAATAAAGAAACAAAGACTCGCGATTAAGATGCCTAATGGAAATTTTGTTGTCACAGCCGGATCTTTTCCATGTTTTGCTAAAAACACATATAATATAGCCATAATAGGACTTAAAACCAAAACCCAAAAACCATTTAATGCCATAAATGCGGTGGTCGGCACATGAAAACCAAAAATATTATGGTTAATAACACGTTCAATATAAAGCTCTATAGAAGTATATATCTGAAAATACAAGATAAAAAATGTAGTACCCATAAAAATTAGCGCCAAACAAGCTATAATTTTAAGTCTGTCCAACTTGGAACTTTTTATGATTTCAAATAAAAAATAAACCAGCACTAATACTGTAGCAGAATAAAAAAATATATTAGCCATAGTAAGATGCTGAAGTAAAAAAGCACAAATCCAAACGCCTCCGATAGCACTAGCTAGTACAAGCATCCATGTTTTAGAAGATATTTTTCTTTTTCCAACAGATGCATCACATTCACGCGCAGATTTACTAAATACAAAATATAAAGCGAGTCCAGCATAAATCATTATTGCACCAGCAAGAAAAGCCGCGTGCCATCCAATATAACTCTGTAAAAATCCGGCAGCTATAGGCGCGAGAAAAGAGCCAATATTGATAGCCATATAAAAAATAGTAAACCCGCTATCTATGCGCGGATCTTTTTCTTTATAACTTCGCGCTAAAAGATCAGTTGGTGCAGTCTTAAAAAATCCAGTCCCGATAACCATAAATCCTAAAGCGAAAGGAAATACCGAAACACTCGGAATAGCTAATAACGTTAGACTGATTGCCTCCAACAGCAATCCAAGCATCATCGCTCGCCTAATCCCGAATATATTGTCTGCTAAATATCCTCCTAAAGCTGGCGTTAGATACGTAAAAGCTGTAAAAATAGCGAACAACATGAATGCTTCATGATCGCTCATATTAAAAATTGCTTTGAGGTATAAAACCACAACAAAAGATAGGACATAAAAACCGAAACGCTCACATAGCGCTGTAACAAAAGCCAATTTAAATACTTTTGGCTGCTTCATTAGACCTGTTGATTCCTGCATGTTTTTTTACCTTTAAGTTGATATTAAAAAACCCGTAATTAAAAAGAGAAGGTGTTTGTCTTAACTCATTGATAATTAAGGCGCTATGTTAGACTCTTTTGCTTGTAATTCATTAAGGTAGGAAATTATACCAGAATCATATGAAAATTTCTTCTGTTCACGCCGATTTTTTTGAGAAAATCATAATAACTCATTGAAAAATAACGATATATTTATACAATTTTTGCGCGTATTTGTTAAACCTGTCTTAAATATAATAATAATCCTAGATTCGGCGGTTGAATGCTGAATCTAGGATAATGTAGCCCGAGGGAAGCAGGTTAACCAAATATTTACCGATTTTTTTGATTTAATGGCTCAACCTATGTGGCCGTTTCAAGGACGCATATAGAGATTATTTAGATTCTTCTCGTGCTTTTTTACTCCGCTCAATAAGCGATTTAATAGTTGTCCCTTGCACTAAAACAGAAAATAAAACAACAGCATAGGTCATGGGCAGAATGATATTGCCCACTTTTCCACTTGGCAGCGACAAAGCTAATGCAACGGCCAAACCACCGCGCAGCCCACTCCAAGTTAAAAAACGAATTGTATAAGCCGGATAATGTCTTAAATGCTTAAATACGCTCATTGGAATCGCAACAATAATGTACCGCGCAAATAACACAACTGGAATCGCACAAACAGCAGCTAAAAACTGCAAAAATGTAAAGTGAATTAATAAAATTTCAAAACCAATAAACAAAAATAAAATAGCATTTAATAATTCATCAATTAATTCCCAAAAACTTTCCAGATGTTCTCGCGTATTTTTAGACATCAGTATGTCCTCTTTACGATTAGCAATAAAAATGCCAACCGTTACCATAGCTAAAGGCCCGGAAACCTTTAACACTTGCGCTAACGTATAACCGCCTGTTACGAGCGCAAGCGTGATAAGTATTTCCATTTTATGATCATCAATAGAATGCATTAAGATATAAGCAACCAAACTGAGCAATAAACCAAAACCAATTCCGCCGAGCGCTTCTTGCAAAAAGAATATAGCAACAGAAGCAAACGAAAAATGTATATTAGAAAAGATAATATGGTATAATGTTAGAAACAAAACCACCCCAACACCATCATTAAACAACGACTCGCCTGAAAGAATCATAGATAACCACTGGGGCGCTTTGCATTGCCTCAATATTGCAAGCACGACTATCGGATCTGTGGGTGAAATTAAAGTACCAAACAACAAACATTCCAGAAAAGTAATGTGCAATCCTAAAAAATTTAAAAAATAATAAATAATTGAACCAATCAAACTAGCCGAAATAACGACACCGAAAGTCGATAAAAAAACAACTTCCCATTTCTGCTGCTTAAGATGAGAAATATCAATTGTTAACGATCCAGCAAACAACAACAGCCCCAACATGCTGTTCATAAGAA
>CBDVDN010000014.1:0-13234 GCA_965372775.1 uncultured Gammaproteobacteria bacterium | reverse complement strand
CTACTATTACAAGCTTATCATGGAGCATGCGCCTAAAATTCATTAAATGAATAAAGCGCACTTCAATGCCTTTCTCGGCAGCAAATTTTTTAACAGTCTGAGCATCATATTCTTTCGAAGAATTTTTAACAACACAATTTAATTTAACAGGATAAAGCCCTGAATCTAATGCCGCATCAATGCCGTTTAAAACTCGCGTTAAATCTCCACCGCCGGTTAACTCGCGAAATTTATCTGCATTCAGCGTATCTAAACTAATATTAATGCGCTGTAATCCCACATCAAATAAAGATTTTGCATACTCAGCAAGCGATATGCCATTTGTCGTCATCGAAAGATCATCAATGCCGGATATGTCTGACAGCATACGCACTAAATGCACAATGCCGCGCCGCTGTAAAGGCTCGCCGCCGGTCAATCGAACCTTATTAATACCAAGATCAACCGCGACTCGAACCACCTCAACAATTTCTTCTAACGACAAAACATCTTCATGCCGCAACCATGCAATATTTTGATGCGGTATACAATATTTACAGCGCAAATCGCAACGATCCGTCACCGACACACGCAAATAATTAATGTTTCGTCCGAATTTATCCTGCATAAAAAAATACCCGGCGGTTTATCATTGTCAAATAACTCTACCCATCATTTCCGGCAAATACCCATCATTCCCGCAGAAACACCTTTCATTCCAGTGTATGCGAAAATCTAAACTTGGGACTTAAACGCCGACTGGTTTGCTCTCGATTCTAGTTCACTCAACTTAACCCGCAGTTCTTTTAACCACCCCTGCGCTTCTGAGCACTTCATGAATCCTCGTTGTACTAAAAATATTTGTCCAAGCGTTTTATTTTTATCTAAAGCGGCTTTCAATGAAGCTTCCTTCTCTAGTTCCAACAGTTTCGTCCCAATTTCAGCTTTATAAAGCTTGCCCAAAAATCTTACAGTAGGCTCTATTTCCCCTTTATAATCAATATCCGGCGGACGGCACAAAAATGAAAGATCCGCCGCCGCCTCAATTAACTTACCCAGATTCTCCCACAAGCACTTTCTTGCTTTCTTTTCTATTTCATAAGATACACAATTATGGTCTCCGGCCCATCCAAATCGGATTTGTGCGTTTTTTTCATCAACAATAGTCCGACAATTCTCATTAACAAAATAAGCAGATTCTATAAAAGCTTGAACGATTGGATCATCGGATTTCGATTTGAGCGGAATTTTAAATTTTTTCCCAAAAAAACCAAACATATTGTTCTCCTTATTGTATAAATAATATTATTACTCACTTCTTTTTTACGGCGCCTTATCAACAAAAAGGCACATTTTAAACAGCCTTGACACACAACACAAGGAACAAAACGCTCCGCACGCCCACTAAAACGAAATAAATTCCACGGAATCACCTGCATTAAACATTTTTGTATCGTTTGGCACAATAAAAAAACCATCACTCTTTAATAATGCTAACAAATGTGCGGAACCATGATAACTAATCGGCAATAATGTGCCATCTTTCTGAAATTCACACGGAACATATTCTATACGATCCGTTCGTTTTCTCTCAAACGATTTCGTTAACGGCAAAAACGCTGTTTTTATTTGTGTTTTTTTTTCCAGCATTAAATCAACTGCTCGCTGTACAAACAGATGAAACATTAAATAAACCGATACTGGATTGCCGGGCAAACCGAAAACATACTTATTTGGTTTTGAAGCAAATGATATAGGTTTTCCCGGTTTAACGGCTACGCGGCTAAAATGTGTTTTCAATTCGATTTCTTTTAAAGCATCACTTACAAAATCAAAATCTCCAGCCGATACACCACCAGAAAACAATACGATATCAGCCAAACTCAAAGATTCTTTTAATACTTCAATAGTGCGCGCGCGATTATCTTCGACTGAAATGTTTGCAGTAACTTCAAAACCTTGCTGATAGCATAGCGTTTCTAACATCGGTCCATTAGAATTCATAATTTTACCGGCTGAAATATTTTCAACCGAATCAACCAACTCATCTCCAGTTGAAATAATTGCAATTTTAGGACGGCGCATAACTTCAACTTGCGTGATGCCGCAAGCAATCAAATTCGCAATTTCCAAAGCACTCAACTTTGTTTTCGCCTTTAAAATTAAATCGCCACACTTTACATCTTCGCCTTTTTGACAAATATTACTTGCTTGACTAAAGGACTGAAACTGAACGGTGTAATTTTTTTCTACAGCATATTCCACCGGAACAACTTTTGCAGTCTCTTCCGGCACAGAGGCACCCGTCATAACTTTAATTGTTGTTCCAGAAGATAAAGTTTTTGTCGGCACACCGCCGGCAGGCACAACTTCAAGCAACTGAAAAACCGCGCTATCATCATTCTCTAAAACCGCATAACCATCCATCGCAGACTTATTAAACGGCGGTAAATCTAATAACGAAAATTGATCTTTTGCAATAACACGTCCCAAAGCCTTTCGCGTTTCTATTGTTTCAGTCAAAAAATTTCCGCATTGTACAACACGATCAACAATTTCAAATGCTTCTTTAAGCGGAATCATTTTTTCTCTCCTCAAAAATTTTACAAATCGCATCACAATATTGTGAAGCCTTTAATTTACGGCATAAAACAGCTTTCCAATCCGATATATTTTTTTGATCCTCAATACATATATCAGCCAACGACTTTAATTTACCCCAATCATCACGAACCGGCATACCGCTTACATTACCATCAACAAAAATGACGATGTCACCACGTCCTGTATAAACAAAACGATTAGACTCAACAACAATATGCTGTTTTGACTGACGGTTTTTTTCAATAAAAAATTCTAATTCCGTAATCAACCTAAAGTAATTTTTATCTTTTTCGTTTTTTATTTCGGACTGACCGCATTTAACATAAACGCTATTCGGCAAAACTTCACATAATTTTTTTGCTAAAGTTGTCTTTCCAACACCGCGCCCAGCACCGCAGATTACCCAAATCAAACTCACTTAAAAACACCCCAAACCACAATGTTTTACTTTAACGTTCAAAAAGTTTAACAGCTTTCCCATTTTATTGACTGATAAATTCATTTTATTGGCCATTGCACGCGCATGCGCACAAGAAATATAACCCTTTACATAAATCGTTTGCAAATCACAATCATGGACACGGCACGCCGTGTCACGACGAATTGTGATGACATTTTGTGACGTCTTATCTATAGGCTGAATTAAAATTTTAATCGCTTCTTGCTCACAAAATTTTTTAACGTCATCAATTAAATCCTGTTCAACATAAACGACATTATTGTTCACCTTTACTTCTCCACTCCGTCAAATCAATTGGCGTATTAATATTTAAAAACGGCTGCTTATGATCAAAAAACACGGGCTCTGCATTCAATGCCCGCCAAACTTCTCTAACGCGCCGTTCGCCCGCATCAACATAATGCGAAACATCTTTCAATAAATTATTACGTGCAATAGAACACAAATAATGATTATGAGAACCTGTCTGCGCAAAAACAATTGGAATAGCTTTCTGTAAAAAACTTTCTTTTAATTTAACAATTTCGGTCTTTGTAATTTCTGGCATATCGCACGGCAAAAAAAGCGTCGCATCCGAAGAATTTTGAAAATAATGCATCGCGCTTTCTATGCCAGCAAGGGGTCCGATACCGCTTCGCAAATCTGAAATAAGCGGAAAATTATAAGTCGAATAAGCGTTTTGATCATTAGAAATGATAATAATATCGGTAATATCCGCTTGATTTAAAGCAAATATTAATTTTTGAATAATAGAAAACCTCTCGCTGTCATCCCCGCGAAAGCTGGGATCCATAAAGATTAACGCACCCTTTGCAATGCCGCCCAGCCGACTTGCCTGTCCGCCTGCCAAAATCGCTGCTGATATTTTTGAGCTTTTAATATAATTCATAGCGCAAAATTATACACGTATCACTTTTGATTGCGTAGCAAAGAGAATAAAAGAATAGAAAAGTTAAAGGCTGGACAAAAAACAAAAAAGCAGCTCTATGAAGCGCCGCCTTTTTGGATGGTTATAAAGCAAGGATTATAAAGGAACCGAAGAAGATAGTGATTACGGGTGGTTATAATACTCCCAAAACTCATCTTCATTTTGAGCAAAAGTTAGATCTAAACATAACGCTACAATTCTATTTTGCCCTTGTGTGCCATGCTTAAGTGTTGCTTGTCTTCCATGAAATCCGCAATATAGAATAGCAGCCTGCATGACAGCAGCAAGAAGTGCCTGAGCATATTCAGATCTTTTATAACCTTCTGGAAGAGGAGGCAATTTTTGCTCAGGGACTGCTTTAGAATTAAAAAAACTTAACAGTTGGTCTGTTGTTTTTGGCATACTCATAATTAATTCCTTCGCTTTTTTTTATTAAACTTTTATTTTATTCTTCTTCCTTATTACAACCTCTTTTCTCCAAATTTCCCTACAAACTCTTAAAGAAACTCCTGCAAGACTTATGTGCGATTATGGTGCAAAAAGCTTAAGAGTTTATTGAGAAATTTAAAATAATGGCTGTCGAAATGACAAGAATGCTCAGTTTCTGCGCTGACGGAAAAAATCTTTTAGAAGTACGCTGCATTCTTTTGCGAGCAAGCCGCCTTCGTAGATAACCGTATGATTTAATTGCTTTTCTTCGAAGACGTTTAAAATACTGCCGGCTGCACCGGCTTTAGGATCGTGCGCACCGAACACTAATCGCTTTATTCTGGCGTGAATCATTGCGCCCGCACACATTAAACAAGGCTCTAACGTGACATATAAGGTTGTGTTGAGTAATCGGTAATTCTGCAGGTTTGCAGCAGCAGATCGTAAAACTATCATTTCAGCATGAGATGTCGGATCATTGCGGCTAATCGGACAATTCCAGCCTTCACCGATAATTTCATTGTCAAAAATCATTATAGCGCCTACCGGCACTTCACCCTGCCCTTCTGCATGCTTTGCAAGCTGTATTGCCCGTTGCATGAATTGTTTGTCTTGATTAGTGAAAGTCATGAATCAATCCTGCTTATGTTATTCGGATTATAACGATCTAATTCCCATTTTAATGGATTATTTGCAATATATTCGCGTATTTCATTTAACGAATTTTCGCTACGAATAATATGTTCGTAATAATTACGCTGCCATAATTTTCCCAAAACAACATTTATTTCATTTTTTTAATATATTGCAAACATTGCCTAACACATAGTGATTTGAATGCCCCTACGATATTACCCACTGTCGGTAGCAATATAGACCGTTCATTATACAATTTCTCATCAAATTTTTTTTCAGGTCTATGCGTAATCTGAATGATGCCATGCATGTGGTTAGGCATAATAATAAATGCATCTAATGATACACAATAAAATCGTTCTGTAATTGAATACCATTGTCGTTCAACCATTTCACCGTATTTACTTAATATCATTTTACCATCAATGATTTTCCCAAATATACATTTATGATGCTGCACACATATCGTCACGAAATACATTCCAGAAGATGAATAATCGTATTTGTGCAACCGAATTGATTTACGGCATCTTATAGGTTTTTTCATATGTTAAGCCTCCAGATTTTAAATAAAGATTAGTAATAACAATTGATTAAATGTAGGGGCAGCCCTTGCGGCTGCCCTTTTGGACGACCGCAAGGGTCGCCACTACATCACTCCCACTCTATCGTTGCGGGCGGTTTGCCGGAAATGTCATATACAACACGTGAAATACCGGAAACTTCATTGATAATACGATTAGAAACTTTTGCTAAAAATTCATGAGGTAAATATGACCATTTTGCAGTCATGAAATCCATTGTTTCTACAGATCTCAAACTGACAACATAGTCATATTTTCTAGCATCTCCCATAACACCAACAGATTTGACCGGCAAAAATACAACAAACGCTTGGCTGACTTGATTGTAATAGCCGCTTTGGCGCAATTCTTCAATAAAAACAGCGTCGGCTTGACGTAATATTTCTACATATTCCGACTTAACTTCCCCTAAAATTCTAACTGCCAAACCCGGTCCCGGAAATGGATGCCGATCAACGATTTCAGACGGCACACCTAATTCTAATCCGACCCGCCGAACCTCATCTTTAAAAAGCTCTCGCAAAGGCTCTAGTAATTCAAACATCATATTTTCCGGCAGTCCAGCGACGTTATGATGAGATTTTATAATCTGCGCATTCTCAGATTTTACAGCAGCCGATTCAATAACGTCCGGATAAATCGTACCTTGCGCTAAATATTTAACATTTTTAATTTTATCAGCTTCTTGTGCAAAAATTTCAATGAATAAATTACCAATTATTTTGCGTTTCTTTTCTGGATCAGCAATGCCCTTTAAAGAGGTATAAAATTGTTCTTTTGCTTCAACACAAATTAAATTAATCCCCAAATGCTTTGCAAACGTCTGCTTGACTTGTTCTGCTTCGTTTAACCGCAATAATCCCGTATCAACAAAAACACAAATTAATTGATCACCAATCGCTTCATGAAGCAATGCCGCAACAACTGATGAATCGACACCGCCAGACAAAGCTAAAAGCACTTTTTCTTGCTTAACTGTATTGCGAATTAGCCTTATGCTATCGGCAATAATATTTTTTGACGTCCACGCTGGCTGACAAGCACAAATATCCAAAACAAACCGCTCTAAAATACGCTTGCCCTGCTTTGTATGCGTGACTTCCGGATGAAATTGAATGCCGTAAAAATGCCGTATATCATTCTCCATCATAGCAATAGGACAAGCCTCTGTACCAGCAATAACCGCAAACCCTTCTGGCAATCGCGTCACACGATCACCATGACTCATCCAAACATCTAAAAATCCTAGCCCGTTTACCTCAATACCGTCTTCAATGCCTTTCAATAATTGCGATGCCTGCTGAAGTACAATCTGCGCATAACCGTATTCATGATGTTTTGCTGCCGCCACTTCACCGCCCAGCTGCGCTGCCATCGTCTGCATACCATAGCAAATACCTAATACTGGACAGCCCTGCTTAAAAACACTATCTGGCGCCCGCGGCGTTACAGCTTCTGTTACCGTTTCCGGTCCGCCGGATAAAATAATGCCCGCCGGCTTAAAATCCCAAATGATTTGTTCAGAAACGCTATGGTGCATGATTTCACAGTACACGCCGATCTCCCGTACGCGCCGAGCGATAAGCTGACTATACTGTGAACCAAAATCAATAATTAAAATCTTCTGCGCATGAATGTTTTGCATGGTTTTTTGTACTCGTTCTTCAAAACAATAAATTTTATACTAATTCCTTTACAAAACGAAGGAGAATGGCAAAACTAAACGTTATCAGTTTTGCGTTTAGTCGCACTCTTTGCAAAGTATGGTTTCGTTTGGTGCAATTATATTTTTTACTTGCGGAATACATGAATTAAGTGTATTCATCCTTTGATGAAAAATATATTTGATATCCATATAACAAAAAGCGCTTTAAAACAATTAAAAAAGGTACCGCTGTATATTGCGTTAAAACTGCAAGCATGGATTGAAGATATCGGACATCGCGGTTTAAATGAAGCAAGAAAAATAAAAGGCTATCATGATGAAGCATTAAAAGGAAAAAGATCGAAACAACGTTCGATTAGATTAAGTAAATCATACAGAGCTATTTATATAATTGAAAAAAACAAAACTATTTATTTTGTTGAAATTATTGAGGTAAATAAACATGAATATTGACAGTAAGATGACAAAAAAAACCATAAAACAAATCGAAAAGATCACAGAGGAAAAATTAACACTGGGTCGATTGTTGTGGGCTATTCGTGAAAGTGAAAAAATATCTCAAGTTGATTTTGCTAAAAAACTAGGTATTTCCAAACAACATTTATGCGATTTAGAACATAACCGTAAAAATATCAGTCCGAAATTAGCGGCTACTTATGCTAAAAAGTTAAATTACTCAAAAGAACAATTTATACAGCTATGTTTACAAGATATGGTCGATCGTGAAGGATTAAATGTAAGAATAGAGGTCGAACTAAAACCTCAAAAAATTCGCCGTCATCGTGAAGCAGCATAACTTTAAAATAATCACTCCACCCAATAATTAGGAGCTTCTTTTGTAATGCAGACGTCATGAACATGACTTTCGCTAACGCCGGCATGCGTCATTCGCATAAATTGCGCTTTCGTCTTTAAGTCTTCAATAGTGGCTGACCCAGTATAACCCATGCCAGAACGCAGTCCGCCAACTAATTGATAAACAATATTTAACAAACTGCCTTTATACGGCACACGCCCTTCGATTCCTTCAGGAACCAATTTTTCTTGTGTGCCTTCTTGAAAATAACGGTCGGATGAACCTTCTACCATTGCACCTAACGACCCCATGCCGCGATAAGTTTTATACGACCGTCCTTGATAAAGCTCCACTTCACCGGGCGCCGCATCGGTTCCGGCAAATAAACTACCGATCATCACAGACGATGCACCCGCCGCAATCGCTTTAGTAATATCACCAGAAAAACGAATACCACCATCTGCAATCAATGGCACCTCCCTTCCCTTTAAAGCTTCCGCTACCTGCGCAATTGCCGTTATCTGCGGAACACCCACGCCGCTCACAATACGCGTCGTACAAATCGAACCCGGACCAATACCCACTTTCACACCATCTGCACCCGCATCCGCTAAAGCCTTAGCTGCATCAGCAGTCCCGATGTTACCGCCAATAACCTGCATATCTGGAAACTGAGTTTTCACCCAGCGCACTTGCTCAATAACAGACTTTGCATGACCATGCGCCGTATCGACCACAATTAAATCAATACCACTTTCAACAAGTGCTTCGACTCTTTCTTTATCTGCCGATTTTACACCGACCGCCGCACCGACTAACAACTGTCCCAAATGATCTTTTGCCGATTGTGGTTTTTCTTTTGCTTTTAAAATATCTTTAACTGTAATCATGCCTTTCAGCTTAAACTGATCATTCACAATCAAAATACGTTCGAGGCGATATTTGCGTAATTTTTCAATGGCTTGCTCGCGCGTCGCATCTTCTGATACAGTAATTAAGCGTTCTTTCGGCGTCATCACATTTAAAACCGGCTGATCAAGATCTGTTTCAAACCGCATATCTCGGCTTGTTACAATGCCAATCAACTGACCCTCATCATCAACAATCGGAACACCGGAAAAACGATTTGCACGCGTAATCGCCAATAATTCATGTACAGAACAATCTGGTTTAGCGGTTATAGGGTCTTTCAAAACACCGCTTTCGAAACGTTTAACTTTCCGCACTTCTGCCGCTTGCTGCTCTATCGACATATTCTTATGAATAATACCAATACCGCCCTCTTGCGCTAGCGCTATTGCCAATTGAGAGTCTGTCACAGTATCCATTGCAGCGGAAATCAAAGGAATATTTAAACGAATCGTTCGTGTTATCCGTGTGGAAAGATCAGCATCGCGCGGCAAAACAGAAGATTCGGCAGGCATCAACAAAACATCATCAAACGTTAAAGCATCCCCAACTATTCGTAACATATTCAACTCCTCTCGCTGCGATAAATTTCATTACAGTGTATATATTTCACAAATTTTTTCAATAATAATCATTGCTTTTCTGAGATTTTAAAGTAGAATACAATTTCATTAGATCGCCGTCTAATGTTTTTTAGTTTAATAATAAAATTAGGAGATATAAAAATGTTCATACCGCGCACACCAGAACCAAATCAATCCTTCATTAATTCAAGCATTGCTGAAAGACTTCAACAATTCGGTTACACTTCCAGTAAGCTCATGGATATCGTTGACACTTATCCGCATAGCAACCTTTTATTAAATTATTTATGCGAAGTTGATAATTTAACTCATGAGTCATTACGTATAATAGATAAATCAACATATTTACGTATACCTAACATATCAACAGGATATTCCTTCGAAAAATTTGCGCTATCCTTCTTTTATAAAGAACTAAAATCACTATTATCTGATAATTTAGAATTACAAAACATCTCAGCCTTAAAAATGAGAACTTTAACGTATATTTTTGAAGACATTTGTTGCTTGAGCGGTATCTCCTTGGGATCTTTAGAAAAGCTTAAAAATGCTATGCAAAACGCTTATAACATAATAGAAAAGATTGGAAATTTAGATGTAGATTTTTTAAACTATCGGCACTTGTTTGAAATTTCAGAAATATTATTCCACAGAGACCTGTTAGCATCAAATTTAGAAAATATCGAAAGAATTATAGATCTTTGTGGGTATGATAGGCTGGATTCTATATATCATTATATCTTTCCTAATCAAGCAATCTTAACCCAACAGATGCTCGATGAGTTTTTGATCCCAGTTCACGAGTCTGTAAGGGATGAATTAATAGACGTTGCTGCTACTTTTAGCCCTGAACATTTTCCAGAAGATCTAAGAAATATTTCTGACTGCTACGCTACTCTTTTGGGCCGATGTGATGACCAAACAGCATCAGACACTGAAGAAGAGCAAGAAGAAAAAAAATTTGGCATGGATACTCCTACCTCACCACACCCCCATTAAACCCAAAGGATTTTTAAAGCACAAATTTTTTATTTTGTGAGTTAAATTGCCGTTTTTTACGCATACTTCACCTTTTTAGGAAACGTATGCGTAATATTCGTTATAAATGACATTCTGAATTACGGCGGATATAATGTGTGACATGCAAAACTCTACCGAACAAAACAGACAACACGAACAGCCCGCACAACGCATTTTTACAGTTAGCGAACTCAATCATATTGCGCGTGAATTATTAGAATGCCATTTCTCGACGATCTGGCTAGAAGGCGAAATATCTAATTTTGCCGCTCCCTCTTCAGGTCATTGGTATTTCTCGCTAAAAGACAAAAACGCTCAAGTCCCATGCGCGATGTTTCGCGGAACAAACTGTCAAGTCAAATTCCAGCCGGAACACGGCATGCAGATACGCGTTCGAGCTAATGTCAGTCTTTACGAAGGACGCGGAGAATTTCAACTGATTATCGAACACTTAGAAGAAGTCGGATTCGGCGCACTCCAACGCGCCTTTGAACAACTAAAAAATAAACTTTTTGTACAAGGCTTGTTTGACAAAAAGTATAAAAAATCTTTACCGCAATTTCCAAAGCAAATCGGCGTAATTACATCGCCCACAGGCGCGGCAATTCAAGACATTCTAAACGTTTTAAACCGACGCGCACCATTTATTCCGATCATAATTTATCCGACTTTAGTGCAGGGTGATCAAGCGGCTGAACAAATAGTACAAAAAATTCATACTGCTAATTTGCACAAAAAGTGTGATTTAATTGTACTTTCGAGAGGCGGCGGATCGCTAGAAGACTTATGGTCATTTAACGAAGAAATTGTCGCGCACGCGATTTTTGACAGCGAAATTCCAATCGTAACCGGCATCGGGCACGAAGTCGATTTTACGATTGCTGATTTTGTTGCCGATCATCGCGCCCCCACACCTTCTGCCGCCGCAGAGTTAATAAGCCCAGATCAGGTTGAAATTTTACTAAAAGTTCATGAAACAGAACAACGACTGCAGCACATTATTTACAAAAAGTTAAAAGAAAATAGTCTAAATGTGCAATTTCTCGCTAAACGACTAATGCGATGCCACCCCTTGCAAATACTGCAGCAAAAAACACAGCATCTTGACCGCTTAGAACAAACGCTTGTTCATACGCAATTGCGATTAATCGAGCGGCAAAAAACACGCCTCGCAGAACTTGCTGCTAAATTAAAACAACATAATCCCAAACAGAAAATCGAGCATTACAAACTGCTGCTCACGATGCGCTATAAACAGCTTCAGCAAATCATTCAGCATCGGCTTAATGGTACGCAAAAACGTTTGCAGAATTTAGTCCAAGCGCTTAATTCCGTCAGCCCATTATCTGTTTTAGCGCGCGGTTATGCGATTGTAACGGATGAACAGGAGAAAATTATATCCGATACGAATACCGCAAAAATAAACGACAAAGTTAATATTAAACTTGCAAAAGGCAAGCTGCGCTGTATTGTGGAAAAGGTTTTGGCGTGAAATTGTATATTTTTTAAATGTAGCCTCACGGCGTGCTGTGCCTTTATTTGACCACCCATCATGATTTCGACACGGACACAGCACGCTGTGTCCCTACAATATGCAGAAAACACGAAAATACTATCCGACCATTATAACGCGGTCGGCAAATTAGTCTTGACCAATTTGCCGACCGCAGCATAATAGTCGAAATAAACAAAATATAATGGAAACCGCTTATTATGAAGTTATCTATAGCAAAAATATCATTGATCGGCTTAATTTTGATTATCGTAAACACTACCTTTGCAGCTAGTCATCTACCTCGCACAGAAAATGTACCGGGCGGCATCATCATTAAAACAGTCCCAACAAATTCCGCAAAACCGCCGAAAGTTTTTTTTCATCGTACGCGCGTGATGGTGCTTAAATATTTAGGCGGATGGAAAGCAATTGTCGGCATTCCGCTCACCGAAAAAGCCGGAACAGACAAATTACATATTGGAAAAATAAATTCTAAGAATACGATATCGCTTAACATTCGGTCAAAAAAATATCCAAAACAGTACATCAAAATTAAAAA
The DNA here is from genome assembly GCA_965372775.1 of uncultured Gammaproteobacteria bacterium. Taxonomy (GTDB): domain Bacteria; phylum Pseudomonadota; class Gammaproteobacteria; order UBA12402; family UBA12402; genus CBDVDN01. The sequence goes on along the minus strand of CBDVDN010000014.1, from coordinate 585 downwards.
CAAACAAATGGTCACGCCGAACCGATCGAATATAAAACGCATCGTGCGCGAAAGAAAAAAAATTCATAAGCATTTATACACTTGGCATAATAATACAAACATTAACATGCATTTTCAGCAGCCTGTTCACGGCTGGATTAGCTCTGTTTTTGGTTTGCGCCGTTATTTTAACGGGCAGCCGCGCAGTCCGCACAACGGCATTGATATTGCAGCAATAACTGGAACGCCGATCAAAGCACCGGCTGACGGTATCGTCACGAATACTGGACATTATTTTTTTGACGGCAATACGGTCTTCATTAATCACGGACAAGGATTAATAACAGTCTATTGTCATCTCAGCAAAATCTTAGTTCGCCCGCATCAGCGTGTAAAAAAGGGGGAAATCATTGGTAAAGTCGGTCAGACTGGCAGAGCAACCGGTTCGCATTTGCATTGGGGCGTTATGCTAAACCGCACATACGTTAATCCGGTGTTGTTCGCGTCGAAAGACGGTGCGTAGGTTGGGCTAAGCTCCCGTAAATTTATAAAATATTTTTTAATTAGAATCTGGTTTTTATTCGAAAATATTTATGATTTACCTAT
>CBDVDN010000013.1:0-13338 GCA_965372775.1 uncultured Gammaproteobacteria bacterium | reverse complement strand
GAAGCGATTCAAGAAAAAGAATTACTTGAAAAAATACGCCTGCATTTAGATCAAGGATTGCCGGTTCGGACATTTCTATTAGATGAAAAACACAAACCGCTTCTCAAACAATTGCAATTACTTACCGCAAAGCCTACTTTATATATTGCTAATGTTGATGAAAATGGTTTTAAAAACAATCCGTTTTTGGATCAAGTTGAAAATTTGGCAAAACAAGAGAATGCAAAAGTTGTTGCGATTTGTGCTGCAATTGAAGCAGAACTTGGAGAGCTTGCTGATGAAGAAAAATTGGAATTTTTACAGGAGCTTGGTTTGGCGGAGCCTGGTTTAAATCGGGTGATTCGAGTGGGGTATGAATTACTTAATTTACAAACTTTTTTTACTGCTGGGCCAAAAGAAGTACGCGCATGGACTGTTAAGAAGGGCGCAATCGCGCCGCAAGCCGCCGGACGTATTCATACAGATTTTGAAAAAGGATTTATTCGCGCTGAAGTTATTTCTTATGATGATTTTATAAAATTTCAAGGCGAACATGGCGCAAAGGATGCAGGCCGCTGGCGATTAGAAGGAAAAGATTACATCGTCCAAGATGGAGATGTGATGCATTTTCGGTTTAATGTGTAAACATAGGTTATACTTCGCGCGGCCATAATTTGCGATTTCTAGCTTGCTCTTTTTCGCCCTGCGCTGTTTTTAAATCTTGGGAATATGAATAACAACTATTCCTCGCGATTTAAAAATAGCACAGGACAAAAAATAGCGGTGCTATAATTCCGCAAATTATGACTGCGCGATGTATAAAGAGAAAAGGCGGTCTTTTGCAACCGCCCTCTTTCTGATTTTATTCGCTCATTGTTATAGCGCTTTCCGGACAAGCGTCTACACAAAGACCACAATCAATACATTTTTCTGCATCGATTACAGCTTTTTCATTTTCTATCGTAATGGCTTCAACCGGACATACGTTGACACAAACGCCGTTATTAGAACATTTTTCAGTATTAACAATAGCTGTCATGTTGTTTATCCTCATATAAGGAACGTTCCTAAAGTTTAAAAAATTATTTCTGTGTTTGCGGCATCATTTTGCGAAGTTTTGGCATATGCTTTGGTTGAATGGTTCGCGGATGCATATACATACGTTTTGCATTTATCTTTCTTTGCATAGGAGACATATGTCGCCCTATTTTCCAATATCTTTGCATGTGATGTACGTTAACTGCTCTTTTTATGACACAATAGCCGGAAAAGAGCAATATAACAATAGCGATTATCGCTACTGCGTGACCAATGATTTTACAAGACATCGTGTCTTTTTGTGTTCTTGCGGAAAGCACCAAAAATGCGCCTGAAACGAGCGCAATTAAAGCCAAGGTAAAAGTAATATCAGCATGAAACATTTCGATTCCTCCTTAAGGGTAAAAAGTTTTTTTAGGCTAACATAAAGTTGTTACGTTAACAAATTATCTCCGCTGTCTGGGTGCGATTAAAAGTGCGGTCAAAAAAGATAGCAAAGTATTTCACTAAACTCTGTCATCCCGCGGCTACGTCACTCCGTTACTTGATCACGGAGCCGCGGGATCTGGCCGATCATTGATAAAAACGTAGCCTGTATGAAGCGAAGCGTAATACAGGAAATCAAAAGTTATATTTTCCCGTGTTGCGCTACGCTTCACGCGGGCCACATTTTATAACAGTTTTGCCGTATATTTAAAAAAGCATCAGTTTTAATCGCACCTTCGCTGTCTGACGGCTTCAAATAGAAATATGCCGGCTGCGACAGATACGTTGAGACTGGATACTGAACCTGCCATTGGGATGTTGACTAAAAAATCACAGTGTTCTTTTGTTAGTCGGCGTAAACCAGAACCTTCACTTCCTAAAACAATCGCAAGGTGTCCAGTTAACTTTGCGTTATAAAGACTATCTTTTGCTTCAGCAGCACCCCCAACGAACCAAATGCCCCGCTCTTGTAATTGACGTATGGTTCTTGCTAAATTAGTGACTTGAATAAAAGGAACGGAATCAGCCGCACCGCAAGCAACTTTTCGTACTGTTGCGTTGAGTCCGACAGAACGGTCTTTCGGTGCAATAACAGCGTGAACGCCGGCAGCATCTGCCGACCGTAAAGAAGCACCTAAGTTATGCGGATCTTGAATGCCGTCAAGGATCAAAAGGAAAAGTGGTTCTTTTTGGCGGGACAGTAAATCGGTTAAATCTGTTTCGTTAAATGATTTTTCTTGAGACACAACGGCAGCAATGCCTTGATGATTTGCTGTTTTAGTTAGATCATCTAACGCTTTGCGATCATTATGCTTGATAGAAATATTGTATTGATCCGCAAGCAGGAGAATGCTTTTAATCCGCTTATCCTGTCGTCCTATTTGGATAATAATTTCTTTTATGTTGTTTGGGTGTTTTTCTAATAAGGCAGATACTGCATGTAATCCATATACTAGGGGTTGATATGTCATAATAAATTGCCTTATATTTTTAATCAGAAGGAGAGCAAACTTTAGGTTTTTTTAGTATATTGCAGTAAACATTTTTATTGTCTGTTAACAAAGATAGAGGATACTAGCATGGCAAAGAGAATTCAAAAAATTTTATTCCTTTTTGGCGTTTCTCTTCTAATTTTTCGTATTGGTGTTGCTTCTGCAGATTTTATATCTGGGTCATATGTTGGTTTACAGTTAGGAGGGTCTTGGACACCATATGATCTAGATCCATTTGTAGCGATATTGAGTGATATTACTCATACGAAAGTACAAGATAGTGGGTATGCTGGACATATCAATATAGGCTATTCATTTACTAAATATCTATCTTCTGAGATAGGATATCAATATATTTCAATATATAAAATAAGCGCATATAAGAAATTTCCACAGGTTATGCATGGGGAAATTAGCTGGAGTAAATATTATTTTGATTTGTCAGCCAAATTAATTTTACCCATATATAATTTTGGTTTATTTTTGAAACCGGGTGTTGCTATAGTTCATCGTAGCGCTATTAGAAGCTCTGGAGCAATGAAAATAATATCTCCCGAGAAAGGGTCGGCAAAAACCCAATTTTCTTATTTATTAGGCGTTGGAATGATGTATAGCTGGAATTCTAATTTATCTTTTGACGCATCTATTACGGCTTATCCTAAAACTCCTTATGGGGATAAAGAAATCGATGGCGTATTGTTTGCCGGAGTAGGGATAGCATATAAATTTTGAATTCAGCTACTACAGCTCACAGGCACCGCCTGTGCAGGCGAGTTCTCTTTTTACTTCTGTTCCGTCTGTTCGTTCATATAAAACAATCTGTGAAAAATCAACGTTTCCAAATCGTTTTAGCAGATCATTGTGCTGCGCTTCAGTTATTTCTTCGTACGGCGCTAGTTGATACATGTGGTTACTGCGCGGCAGAAAGGAAAGTCCGCCGACAATGTTCCAATTTTCATAAACCCAGTTTGCAACAGTAATCCATTCGTTATCGCCGACAGAAATTGTTACTGAAGGATTGTGTTCCGTATAATGCGTTTTTACAATTTTCCAATGTTCTAATTGATCTAAAGCAGTTAAGTCGTTTTTGAAAATAGCATCTTTCGGAGATTGAACTGGAAAGTCAATGACATAAGTCGTAGCTTCTCCTTCAACTTGTCCGATTTCTGGATGATAAGGCGCTCCTTGATCTTTGAGCATTTTAAACAATGCATCAGTTGCAGAGATTCGAATACGGCGAATATAGAAAGGTGCGTGACGTGCATGCATGCCGGATGCGCAATCTACTGTTTGTGAAACCGTACCGGATGGTTTTACGCAGGTAATACAAGAAGATTCACTAATTTTGAAACGTTTAGCGTAGGTTTTATTAATTTCTATCGCTTTTTGTTTGAGTTTTTCGAGCATTTCCGGCTGACGAGATGGCTCACAATCCCATTGTCCAGTAATAGAAACGCCGAGCAATCGTTCTTTTTCACTATTTTCCTTCCATTCTTTCGATAAATAAGGGAAATAAGTTAAGGTTGCTTGATAAGTGCCGAGAATTGCAGCAATGCGAAGCTTGCGCATGAGCGATGCTTCATTATCTTCCGCCCGCGCAACAACTTCAGAAAGATTACAAAATTGTTTTGATTGCAGGATAATTTCGCCGCAAGGATTGGTGCCGATAATACCGGTAATTCTATCGTCAGAAATGAGCCCCGCTGATTTAAGTAATTTAATGCGGCGATCAGGTAAGGTGTTAGCTAGACCTCCGCGATTGAAAATACCCCTTTCTCCCGTGCCGCTTTTCATTAAAGCGATCCACTCGTCCATAAACTCTGTATTGGTTGGCTGTTGTTCGTATACGGCGGAGTTATTAGCAATGCTGCGTTGTGGATGAGTGTAATAGAATTGTCCTTTTTTCGCATCGCGCATGTCTTTATCGTCCAGATCAGATAAAGAGATCATAGCGCTTCTGCGAACGCCGCCTGAAACAACAATATCTCCGATTTTACAGAGAATGTCGTGGGCATCGAGGTTTGTGAGCCTGCGCCCTTGTCGCTGCAGTATTTTTTCACGGGTAAAATCAAGTAAAGCACGTAATGGATCGGGTCCGGAACTTTTTCCTCCGATTGTTTTGAGACGAGCTCCTGCCGGACGAACTTTAGAATAGTCAAATTGAATGTCTTTTCCGTTCATCCAAGTTTTCATGCCCAAAACAAATGCATCACACCACCCTTCTTTACTGTCGCCGATAACATGCGGCAACAGCATTTTGCTGAACTGCATTTTTATTTGCGGTAGTGCTTGAATGTTTTTACTTTCTACGGAAAAGCCGACGCCAGTTCCGCACATAGAAACGTACATGACTTCGGCAAAATCTTGAATGCAGGAAGGCGAAATGTAAGAACAATTATATGCACAAACGTTTGTCGCGGCTGCGGCATGTCCTGCAAACTGAAGCAGACGCATCGAAGGCATAGCTTCTTGATTTAAAATAGCTAAACGTATTTCATCGTATTCGCTTTCAGAAAGTTTTTTGCCTAGATTTTCTTTCATAAAACCGATATAGCGATCAACAGTTTCTATCCATGTCTCACGTCGACCTTCTTTTGCAATCCATCTGGCATACGTACGTAAAAAAACAAATTCGCTTAATGTGTTTCTGAAATATTTTTTGCTTTCTTCAACAAGTTGTTTGACTCGATCAGGGACTTGTCCTTTCAGTTCTCTAATTTTGGACCTTTTTTCACGATACAAAATATAGGCTTTTGCTGTTTTAACATAACCTCCTAGAATCAGCTCTTTTTCCACCGCATCCTGAATGCCTTCGACATTTGGAATAAAAGTTGCATAGCGTTTGTGAATACGGACAAGCTCCGCATAGATTTTATTAGCGATAAGTTCAGCTTCTTTTAGAGACCCTTCCTCGCTTGCCATCATGGCTTTGTGAATAGCATTAACAATCCTTTCCAATTGAAAAGGAGCAATCGTGCCATCCCGCTTCTGAATTTGCGAGATATATGAGGAAATTGTTTTCTTTAATTTTTTTGTTTCTTTTTGTGCTGTAGCCATTTTTTATTATGCTCCTTTTTTAGGAATGTTTTTTAAGATTTCTTGTAAGAAGTTCCAGAATCTTTCAACGCTTTCAATATGAACTTTTTCATCAGGGGAATGTGCAAACTTAATTGTCGGACCGAATGAGATGATATCTAATTTCGGATATTTGTCTCCCAACAAGCCGCATTCAAGTCCGGCATGAATAGCGTTGACTTTGGGATCTTTAAGAAAGTGCTTTTTAAATAGTTCTTTCATAAGCTTTAAAAGCGGCGAATTAACATTCGGCGGCCAGCCAGGATAGTCGCCATAACGATCAAAGTCCGCTTCAGCTAATTCTAAAACGCATTGTACTTTATTGGAAATATCGGTTTTTGCAGAATCAACGGAGCTTCGCTGTAAGGTAAAGATATCAATTTTTCCATTTTCTGACTTAATATGTCCAAGGTTTGTTGATGTTTCAACAAGCCCGGGAACATCATCACACATACGGATAACGCCATTTGGACAGGCATATAAAGCATTAAGTAAGCGGTATTGTGTTTTTTCATCTATGACCGCTTTTGGCATATCGGTTTTAGTTAGTTCAATTTTTAAATTAGGATCGGCTGAGGCGAGTTCGTCCTGTATGTCTTTAATAAGCGTTTTTGTATGATCTACAAATGCTTGTTCATGTTTAGATGGAATAACGATAATTGCGGATGATTCACGAGGGATAGCATTGTGAAGTGGCGCACCGGCTTCAATTTCTGCGAGGAGCATATCGAATTTTCTGCCCGCATCCCAGAGTATCCGAGTAAGAATTTTTATTGAATTTCCTCTTTGTAAATGAATATCGCATCCGGAATGCCCGCCGGCTAATCCTTTGACGATTATTTGAAAGGGTAAAACATCTTCTGGAACAGCGGTTTCTTCATAATGAAATAATCCGTTGACATAAGCGCCGCCGGCACAGCCGATACATAATTCGTCTTCGTCTTCTGTATCAAGGTTTAGTAAAAATTCACCGTCTAATTTTCCTGATTCTAATGCCGCAGCACCGGTAAAGCCGGTTTCTTCGTCAGTCGTGAAGACCGCTTCAATAGTGCCGTGCGGAATGTCTTTTGATTGAAGAATAGCCATCATGGCGGCCGCACCAATGCCATTATCTGCGCCTAATGTTGTGCCTTTCGCTTTGACCCATTCGCCGTCTATATAGGCGGTTATAGGGTCTTTTTCAAAGTCGTGTGCTGTATCATTGTTTTTCTGTGGAACCATATCTACGTGTGCTTGAAGTACGACAGTTTTTAAATCTTCCATGCCTTTTGTTGCAGGTTTTTTGATAATAACGTTATTTGCCTCATCTCTTTCAGATTCTAAACCTAAATTTTTACCGAATTCTTCTAGAAATTTCGCAATTTCTTCTTCCTTTTTAGAAGGATGCGGGATATCGCAAATGGCAATAAAATTTTCCCATAAGGATTTGGGTTCAAGTTTACTTAAATTTTCTTTAGTTTTGCTCACAATGTTTCTCCTGTATTAATAAAAAATAAATCATTTTTTTGGATAACCGCAAGGGAGGGTGGCCGCAAGAGCCGCCCCTACAATAATTATCTGTAGGGGCGACCCTTGCGGTCGCTCGTACAATCTTGCTAATATACTGCGCGAGGCATAATTCACTATCCTTTCAATTTGAATTTCCCTAATTTTTTCGGCGCTAATTTTAATTTAAATTTCTCATAAATTGGCATGCCGTTTTTAAACGGCGGAAAATCTTCGCCTTGAATCAGCGGCAATAGGTAGTCGCGGCATTTTTGCGTAATGCCAAAGCCATCTTTAGTTATAAAACTGCGCGGTAAATATTTTTCAGTATTGGCTATTTTCTTCAATGAAGTTTCACCGATAGACCAACGATATTTTTTGCCTTTTTTACGGACGATGATCGGACAGATATCCTGTTTGCCTTTTAATGCAAATTCTACAGCAGCCTTGCCGACAGCATAAGCTTGTTCTAGGTCAACCGTACAGCCCAGATGGCGCGAAGCGCGCTGTATATAATCCGCAATAGAACAATGATATAAATATCCGAATTTATCTTTAATCATATTAGCAAGCATGGGGGCTAATCCACCAAGCTGTATGTGTCCAAAAGCATCGCGTTGTCCGGTTTCAGCCATATGCCTACCGGAAAGATCGCGCAGACTTTCGGATGTGACAATATGGCAATGCCCATATTTTTTGACGCAGGCATCAACGCGTTTTAGAAATTTCTTTTTATCAAATAAAACTTCCGGAACTAAAATAATATGCGGAGAGTCGCCCTCTTTTTCTTTTGCAAGTCCGCTTGCAGCAGCAATCCAGCCGGAATGTCGACCCATAACTTCTAAAATATAAATTTGAGTTGCCGGAGCCATAGCGGCAATATCGACACCGACTTCTCGCGTGGATGTTGCAATAAATTTAGCGACGGAGCCATAACCTGGACAATTGTCTGTAATGGGTAAATCGTTATCCATTGTTTTAGGAATGCCGATACACGTAACGGGATAGCCGTGTTTTTTGCAGAACTGTGCGATTTTATGCGTTGTATCTGCCGAATCATTTCCGCCGTTATAGAAAAAATAGCCGATGTCATGGGCTTTAAAAACTTCTAATACGCGCTGATATTCTTTTGGGTCATCATGAAAGTCTTTTAGCTTATAGCGGCAAGAACCAAAAGCCGCGCCTGGAATTCTTCGCAGTCCGGCTATGGATTTTGCGGATTCTTTGCTGGTATCGTACAGTTCTTCCATCAGCAGCCCTTGTATGCCGTGCCGGCCGACAAAAACCTTCCCAATTTTGTTTTTGTGCTTTCTTGCGGTTTCAATGACACCGCAGGCTGTAGAATTAATAACTGCCGTTACGCCGCCGGACTGCCCATAAAAAGCGTTCATTTTTTTCTTCGGAATAACGCGTTGACTTTTAAGATTTTTTTTACGTTTAACTGTCGCCATAATCAAGATACCTTTTTAAAAAACCAATGAAATCAACTGATTAAGAAGCTTATAGAAAGATGAAGCAAATGATTTTCAAAGAGACTATGTTCCTTAATTTTTTCCAGAATGACAAGAAATTTTTATATATATTTTTCAGGGTAAAACGATTTTTATATAAAATTTAAGTAGAAACAAATGGGTTAGGAGATTTCAAATAATTCCAAACGAAAATCCTGTTCGCTTATTTTTGTCTATGGTAAGCTACTTATACCTCGCGCGGTCATAATTTGCGGTTTCTAGCTTGCTCTTTTTTTGCCCTGCGCTATTTTTAAATCTTGGGAATATGAATAACTATTCCACGCGATTTAAAAATAGCGCAGGATAAAAAATAGCGGCGCTACAAATTCGTCTGAAACGAATTTGGGCGCACGTAGTACGCTGCTTTGCCGCGAAATACAGGGATGTATTTCATCCTAATTCCGCAAATTATGACCGTGCGAGGTATATTTTTCGCAAAACCGAAAGAGTGCAAAAATCATTTCTCTCTTTGGTATTTAAACTGGATAAATTTCATATAGGAGAAAATATCAATGTCAATTACTAGAAAACTAACCCCTAAACAACAAGTCCCGAGCGATATAGAAATTGCGCAGTCTATTACCCCTTTGCCGATTGCGGATATTGCCAATGCGTTGGGAATATTGCCTGATGAGCTAGAGCTTTATGGAAAATATAAAGCAAAAGTAAGCCTTGCGGTCAGAGATAGACTTAAAGATAAACCAAATGGTAAATATATTGATGTCACAGCGATTACGCCTACGCCGCTGGGAGAAGGAAAAACAACAACAACAGTTGGATTAAGTCAAGCATTAGGCGCATATTTAAATAAAACCGTTATTACCTGTATTCGGCAGCCGAGCTTAGGCCCGACTTTTGGCATTAAAGGCGGTGCTGCCGGCGGCGGTTATAGCCAAATTATTCCAATGGAAGATTTTAATCTGCATTTAACTGGAGATATGCACGCGATTACGGCTGCTACTAACTTACTAGGCGCTGCAATTGATGCGCGTATGTTCCATGAATCAACACAGTCCGATGAACAATTGTTTGATCGATTATGTCCCGCCGCAAAAGACGGTAGCAGAAAATTTTCTCCAGTAATGATCAAACGGCTTAAGAAACTCGGTATTGATAAAACCGATCCGAATGAATTGACATCGGATGAACGTTCTAAGTTTGTTAGATTGGATATTGATCCAGATACAATTACATGGCGTCGTGTTGTTGATACGAATGACCGTTTTCTAAGAGGCATTACGGTTGGCGAAGGACCAAAAGAAAAAGGACACACGCGTAAAACGGCATTTGATATTACGCCAGCGAGTGAAATTATGGCTATTCTTGCGCTTGCCACGAGTCTTGATGATATGAGAGAACGGTTTAGCAGAATCGTTATTGGCGTTGATAAAGCAGGCAAGTCGGTCACAGCGGATGATATAGGAGCCGGTGGCGCATTAACTGTTCTGATGAAAGATGCGTTAATGCCGACTTTAATGCAGACGCTAGAAGGAACACCAGCATTCGTCCATGCTGGACCTTTTGCGAATATTGCGCATGGAAATTCTTCTATTGTAGCCGATCAAATTGCACTTAAACTTGCGGGAAAAGATGGTTATGTTGTAACAGAATCTGGATTTGGCGCAGATATGGGCATGGAAAAATTCTTTGATATTAAATGCCGTTGTAGCGGATTGGCTCCAGATGCTGTTGTGCTAGTTGCGACTATTCGCGCGCTAAAAACACACGGTGGCGGACCTAAAGTTGTTGCGGGTAGACCTTTGCCTCCAGAATATACAGAAGAAAATCTTGAGTTGCTTGAAGCTGGATGCTGTAATTTGCTTAAGCATATTGCAAATGTAAAAGGCTATGGTGTGCCGGTTGTTGTTGCAATTAACCGATTCAAGTTTGATACTGATGCGGAAGTAGAGCTTGTTAAAAAATTAGCATTAGAAGCGGGCGCTGAAGATGCGGTGATGTCTAATCATTGGGCTGAAGGTGGTGCTGGTGCTGTAGAACTTGCAAAAGCAGTTGTTGCAGCATGCGAAAAGCCAGCGGACTTCAAATTCTTGTATCCGCTGGAGATGAGCATAAAAGACAAGATTAAAACAATTGCAACGAAAATTTATGGCGCTGCGGATGTTGAATACTCGCCTTTAGCTGAAGAGCAAATCGAACGTTATAATCAGGCTGGATTTAATAACCTTCCGATTTGTATGGCAAAAACGCAATTAAGTTTAAGCCATGACCCAGCGCTCAAAGGTGCGCCGACTGGTTTTACGGTTCCGGTAAAAGAAATTCGCGCGAGTATTGGCGCTGGATTTCTCTTTCCATTGTTGGGTGACATGACAACAATGCCCGGACTTCCGACTCGATCTTCTTTCTATGATGTTGATTTAGATTTGGAAACGGGTAGAATCGAAGGATTATTTTAAATTGTAGGGGCGAGATCTTTACGGTTGTCTGTGATTCAATTGTAGGGGCGATCTTTACGGTCGCCCATGATTCATAAATGAGGATATATTCATGAATAATTTATTTAAGTTAATCGTTGGGATTGGAATACTTTGTATTGGTACGATTAGTTTTGCATCGCCGCTGACAACAACTGACTATCCGTCTGCTCTGTCTGGACTTTACATGGGTATTCAAGGTGGTATGGCAAGCTTGGATACGCGCGGTATTCCTACAGAGATAAAAGCTGCTTCTAAAGATACCTCTCAGGATGAAGGTTTTGGTTTAAGCGGGCGTGCTTTTGTTGGATATCTTTGGGGGCATAACGCATTAAGATATGGCGCTGAAATAGGCGGTATGATGTATCCGGCGAATAAATATGAAGTAAGAGAATACGTTGATCCGGATGATATGGAAGTTACAAATCTTAATTGGCAATATGAGAGCTATCTACTCGATTTATTAGCTGTTGGAAAAGCTTACGTTGGAAGCCGCGTAAATTTCTTTGTCAAGGCAGGTTTGGCTTTTGTTGATCAGGAATTTAAGCCTAGAGCAGAAGTTGTTTCGGGAGATGAGGAAGAAGATTTTGAGGAATTAAAAGATAAAACCGAAAATGAAATTATTCCGGAAGTACAGGTCGGGATGGGTTTTACTTTCAGCCAAAACTGGGATGTTAATATTGCTTATTTACAGACATTTGGCAGCAAACCAAAACCTGTGACTTCAAATAGCAGTGGAATATTCAATAGAGTCGCTTCTGTTCAGGCAGTGATGCTGGGTGTTGCATATCATTTTGTATAAATTGTTTTTAAATAGGTAATCACAATGAGAAATTTACTTAAATTAATTGCTGGTATTAGCATACTATGCATCGGAACAATTAGTTTCGCAGCAGTAGCTCCAACGCCAGCCTTAATGGGAGATTCTGCGGCTTCGATTGGTACGGGAGCCTATATTGGTTTGCAGGCTGGAATCGGAAAAATGGATATAAAAGATATTCCGAGCGAATTAAAGCCTATGGCGCAAGGACATTCTGAAGATATTGGCGGATATGCCGGTCGGCTTTTTGGCGGTTATCTATGGGAAAGCAGTGCATGGAGGTATGGCGTTGAAATCGGCGGCATGACTTATTCTGATAATGAATATAAATTGAAGAAATTTTTAGAAGATGGAGATCTTGATAATATAAATTTGGAATATAAAGGGTATCTAATTGATGTCTTAGCGGTTTTAAAATACTGTTTTAACGCACATTGGGACATTGTTGGAAAAGTGGGCGCCGCTTATGTCAGCCAGGAATTCTCAGCAAAATTTGAAGATCTTATGGATCCAAAAGACTCTGGAAAGTTTAATAAAACGGAAAGTGCGATAGATCCAGAAGCACAGTTAAGCATGGAATATTTACTTAATCGCAATTGGAATTTTGATCTAACTGCTCTTCAAGTGTTTGGTGATCAGCCAGATAGTTTCTTGTCTGATACAGATGAAAATATTTATAAAAAAGTCGCTTCTGTTAGCGCAATCATGCTAAGCGCAACCTATCATTTTAATTAATAGAAAAAATAACATCTAAAATTAAGGAAGCCTCAGCAAAAGCCGAGGCTGTTTTTTTGCTCCTTCAATTTCCTATTTTTAAGAAAATTGGCTATAATGAGCCTCGTTTGAGGTATGGTGTAATGGCAGCACGCTTGACTCTGGATTAAGAAATCCTGGTTCGAGTCCGGGTACCTCAGCCAGCTAGGAACTAGGAACTAGGAACTAGGAATTAGGTGTTTTTGGGTTTTGTTTTAAGGACTCTGGAATATGGATGGATGAAATACACCCATGTATTTCACTGCTTCGCGGCGCACTTCGTGCGTCCAAATTTGCGGAGATGACAATGTGGGATCGTAGGGATGACAGATTTGATAGGTGCTAGGAATTTAATAAATTCGTCGCGCAGCAACTCAAACATACTATTTCCTAACTTCTAGTTCCTATTTAGATTTGTAGGTTGGGCTAAGCGCCCATGAGCAAAGCAAAATCCATTAAATTATAACCCGCTTTGCGTTATAACAAGGCTATAAAATTTCCATTAAGCGCAGCCCAACAAAATTGTTGGGCTGTGCTTAATAGATGTTTCATGGTTTTTTATAGGTCAAAACGAATTTTGGTTTAAACAATTTTGTCTTGCTTAGAGGCGCTTAGCTCAACCTACAACTTTGCGCAAGCAACATCCTCAAAATGATAATAAATTCCATTTCGGAGTAAAATGAGCATTTTAGTTATAAATGGTGTGCCGATAGAATGTATTAATCATGCTGCTATTCGGTATCATGTCCCGGCTACACTTATTATTT
>CBDVDN010000012.1:0-13898 GCA_965372775.1 uncultured Gammaproteobacteria bacterium | reverse complement strand
ATTGGCTAAATGCATTTTTCTTGCAATTCCTGCAATGATTTCTATGAGGTTTTTTTTGAAATAAAAGTTTGGTCTTTCTTTTTCACATTCAATCGCGATATCTCGCAATTCGATAATATTTTTTAGTTCTTTTGTGATTATAAAAGATTTTAGCCAAAGTGGCGGAATGCCTTTAAGTCCATAGCCGGCTATTTTCATGGTGGGCACATTTATTTTTTCTAATAGATTAATTGCTTTATATTCGTTTTGAATGCTGATAATGGGTTTTTTGAATGTTAATAGATTTTTAAGAATTTCAGCGATGCTTGATTGAAAGTGTTTTTTTATAAAATAAGCGTTTTTGTTTATCTCAAAACGTACAGTCTTACGGTTTTTAACGTTACGAAATACTTTTCCGCGTATGAACATAAAATAATGGAACAGATCTTTTTGAACAGTTAAGCTGGATTTCAGTGTTTTTTCTAAAAATAAAATGTTCATATTCCTCTGTCGTCCTCGCGTAGGTGAGGATCCATTTTAATCCGGTAAATTAAAGCAGTGTCGCCGCGTCGATTTTTAAAGGTTTTTATTGGTGGGAGAGATAATATGTTTTCAAGTATTTTTTGTTCGTTTTTGTGATGGCGAGTGATTGTCGCAGCAACATAATCGCATTGATTAAACCAATTCGGCTTATTGGTGGTTTTTTTGATATCGAAGGAAATATTGTTTTTTCGCGAAGCGTAAAATGCCAGTTGTTCGTCATTATGACAAAGAACGATGTTTTGGGGCGTATTAGCTTCGATCCATTTTCCGGCTTTAACAACATAAGTTTTTGAAGGACCAAAGTAAGTGATGCTGCTAAGCGCGATAACGATGATATAGAGCGTAATGAGCGGAAAAAACCACGAAGAGACGATAATTTTCCCTTGTTTTTCTTTCCAGCGCTGATAGATAATATCTAATGTAAATGGCACAGCTAAAAGCAATAAAATGCTTAATAATGCAATATAGCGTTCGGCGATAAAAAATTCTTGCGTGAAAAAAGCGAAAGAGAGTATTAAGTTAATGATGAGAAAAGCAGCCCAAGAGATTTTGCTGTAGATGTTTGTTCCGACTGTTCGTTTTATTATTGCGGCGGAACTCAAAATTAAATAACCTAGTGGTAAAACATTTAGCAAATAATAGATATATAAACCGATCATGCCAGAAATTAACAGACACATGGCTTCATTTAGACGTTTGTTAAATAAGACATATTGTTGAATATAACCCGCTTTTTGGATTAGATGATGAAAGGATTGGGATAGTCCAGATGTAAATTGCATTGAAATTTCTGATAGTCTTCCGAAGATGTGCCATATGCCGCTATCATTAACATGGTGTATTTTAAAAAGCAGAAAAGAAACAACAAATAAAAAACAGATAATATGAATTAAGTAAGCTTTAATGAATAATTTGATTTTATTGTGTAGGTTTGTGTTTGGTCTGATCAAAATTATAAAAGGGACAAATAGCGCCAATATGATTCCTTCAATGCGAAAGAGTGATGCTGCAAAAATAGCAAGTCCAAAGCCGATCGCATACTTTAATTTTCCGGTCTTTAGAAATTTAATAAATATTAAAAGTGATAAGAGCGCAAAAGCTAAATAACCATGACCGCGTAAAATCTGATGTCTAAAATGATTTAAATAAGGAAAGAATAAAATCAAAAAAGCGCCGAAAATTTGAATACGCCGCGAACCGCCTAGAATAGCTAGAAGTCTAATGAAGAATAAAACAGTTAAAGTATCAAAAATTATATTGAGCAAATTACTTGCCGAAAGTAGGGATAGCCCAAGAAACTTAGAGGTTAGCGCAAGCAATATAGGATAAAACGGCCATGGATAGATTGCCATTGCAGCGTGATAGCCGTGGTTAAGATAGGCGTTTGCTGTCGTTAAATAGGTAAAGCCGTCTGGATCAATCGGCTGCTGCCACGCGAACATGACGAGTGAAATCAATATGCTTAATAAACCAGCAATCCAGTAGATATTATTTTTTTTTAAAAATATTTTAAAGGTGTTCATGTTGAGCGGGGTTTCCATTTAATCTTCGATTCGAAGGCATTATATGATATTTAAGGTGGGTATTCAAAGCGTTATACCGTTTTTATTCGAGATATTAGTTCTTGGAAAAAATCGCGAGACCATAATTTAAGAACGTTTTGATTTTTTATGAAAGGTTCTATGTCTTTTGTTGCTAGTTCAAAATCCACATGGTTTATTTTATCTTGCAGCATATGCCTTATAAAATCGATATTAAATTGTTGGTTTTTTATGTTTACATTACTTTGGATGAGTTTTTCTTTTAAATAAGCGGCGCGAATTGGTATATTATGGCTGATATACCAAATAAAATCATAGTAGTCTCTTCCTTTAACTCTGTTTTTCCAGTTACGGCATATTAAAGCGTGAATTTTTCCGGCAAAAAGGTCTGGTAATTGTAGAAGGTTGACACTAAAAGGAATAGGCTGTAGTAAAAGTTTTGCTTCAGTTTTAAATTTTATGGCTGGTTTCACGTCAATTTCCATTTTGACTTTAATGGTTTTTTGATGATGAATTTTTCTAATTTCGCCTGCAGGGACGTTGATTAGAATAAGTTGTTTTTTTGTGCATGCCTTGATAAAAGCAGATTCGATATTGTTGTTATTGGCTTTATTTTTCGTATTGATGGTAACATCAAGCCCGAAACTATTTAATTCGGATTGTATTGAAGTATTGTATTTTTCTAGGATGAAATGCGCATCGTTTTGTAATAGGGTAAAATCCAAATCTTCCGAGAATCTGTCTAGTTTGTGAAAAATACGTAAAGCACTGCCGCCATAAAAAGCAGCTTTTTCAAAAAATTTTGATCTCCATAATCCTAATAATGAAATTTCTTGAATAATCTCTTTTAATGCATTTTCATAGTCTTGAATACTTTTGCAATTGTATTTTTTTAACATTTGTTTTATTGCTTCGTTCATGTCATACAGCCCTTTTGTGTTTTTTTAGAAAATCAACTAATAAATCTAGTTTTGGATCTTGATATCGTTCTTTAATTTTTTTTAGTCTATTGCGATTGAGTTCAAATAAAATGTTTTCGTCAACGCGAAGGTCTTCAAATAAGTATTGTTCAAGGTCGAGCCGACTGAGTAATTTAATCTTATCGCTTGAGAGAACAAGTTTATCTGCCAATGCTTTTTCCGGTGTTGCTGCGATGATAAAATGTGTATCATCTTGTTTTATTTGTGTGATGCCAATATCGTATTTCGCAGGATGAATGTGTTGGTAAGTGAATTTGCCGATAGTTGTGTCAAAAGTTTTGTTTCTTTTGCTGGTTATACTGGTGAGTGTTTCAACGCGTTCTGGAATAATACCATACTTTGATAGCATATATTCTAATGAAATAGCAGAAGGGCCATAAATTAAATTCGCTAAAACTTCTTTGGAATAGGGTTTCTTTGATTCATTTTCACCAAAAATATACAGTCCTTTTTTTACTCGAATGAGTTCTTTTGACTTTAATAATGCCTTGATTTTATCTTTTGGATACGTATAAACAGCAGATAAAATACTTTTTAATAGAAGATAATCAATTTCTTCGTTTAATGTTAGTTTTCTTAAACTTTTCAATAACATATGGATTTAGCCTTAACCAGTAAGTAGACAATTGTTCTACATACTGGTTGCAAAGTCAAGTTTGAAAGACAGAAAATAAAAATCAGGCAAATCCATTTTCCGTAAATATCCGGTTAACTCATCATTTTCCTGTAGTATCTCGCAGATTCGCAGATGCCATGTAGGGGCAGCCCTTGCGGCTGCCCATATTTGGGCGACCGCAAGGGTCGCCCCTACATAAGATTTACGTATTTTTAAAAAGTTTTGACGTGTACAGAGAGAAATCAGGAAAGTCCGTCTTCCGTCCTCTGTCTTCTGGTCGCCCATTCTACGTGTTCGCGGACAAGCGGCGAGGGATGTTGGAGGCGTTGGTTGAGTGCTGTTAGAATTTTTGAACTAAAAGGTGCATTGCCTAATGCTACAGCAATATTACGCAGCCAGCATTCATAACCAATTCGACGAATGACAGAGCCGGCAGTTTTTTGTAGAAATGTTTTTTCATCCCAAGCGAATAGTTCTAATAATTCACGAGACGTAAAGTCTGTACGCGGCTTGAAATGTTCTTCGCGGGTGACGTTTGTAGATTTATTCCAAGGACAAGCAGATTGACAAGTATCACAGCCATAAATGCGATTGCCGATTAAAGGTCTTAATGGTTCAGGAATAGCTTCTTTTAGCTCAATAGTTAAGTAAGCAATACAGCGTTTGGCATCTAATTGATAAGGTGCAATAAGCGCTTTTGTCGGACATTTTTCTAAACATTTCGCACAAGCGCCGCAGTGATTTTTAGCAGGCGGGTCGATTGGCAAGGACAAATTTGTGTAAAGCTCCCCTAGGAAAAACCAAGAACCGTCTTTATGGCTTAGTAAATTAGTATGTTTGCCGATCCAGCCAAGTCCAGCCTTTTCAGCAAGCGCTTTTTCGAGGACAGGGGCGCTGTCTGAAAAAGCGCGGTATTCAAATGTTCCGATATTTTCTTTAATCTTATCTGCTAACTGCTGAAGACATTTACGAATGAATGTGTGATAGTCATTGCTCACTGCATAACATGAAATATGTGCTTTGTCCGATGGAATATTAGTGGCATGTGAGGCAGGCAAGTAATTCATGCGTACGCAAATAATGCTTTGTGTGTTGTGAAGGAGTTCATTCGGGCGATAGCGTTTTGAGCCGTGTTTGTTCATAAAGTTCATTTGCCCATGATAATTGTTTTTTAGCCAGTTATGGAAATGTGGTTCGTATTGAGATAAATCTGTATTGGTAATGCCGACTTTTTGAAAGCCGAGTTCTTTGCCCCATTGTTTGATGTTATCAGCAAGTTTTTGAAAGTTGGTAGATGGTTTATTCGTAGACATGAATGGATTTTAACATATAAAATGTGAATATTGATGAGGATTTATATTATGCGAAGTATTTCTAATCTTTTATATACGGAACAATCTATTCGGCAGATTGAGCGGCTTGCTGTTGCGTCCGGTATTAGCGGTGGTATGTTAATGGAGCAGGCGGGGAAAGCTGCATTTGAATTCGTGCTTGAGCGTTTGTCTGATGCGCGTTCAATCGCAGTATTCTGCGGATGCGGCAATAACGGCGGCGATGGATATGTTTTGGCAAGATTAGCGCATGAAAAAGGGCTGAATGTTCAAGTACGCTATTTAGGACAGATTGAAAAATTGAAAGGCGAGGCGTTGTTGGCAATGCAGATGTGTCAAAAAGCCGGTGTTAGCTTGCTTCCGTTCGATTCAGGTGAAACATTAAATGCTGATGTGTTTGTTGATGCTTTGCTGGGTATTGGATTGCAGGGTACGGTTCGTGAATCTGCAAAGACGGTTATCGAATATATTAATCAATATGGCGAACATATTTTTGCGATTGATATGCCTTCAGGGTTGCAGGCTGATACAGGCGCTGTATTAGGTTTAGCTGTTCAGGCTGATTGTACGATGACGTTTATTGGCATAAAGCAGGGTATGCTGACTGGCGCTGCACCAGATTATTGCGGTGATATTGTTTGTGATGATTTGGATTTGTCGACTGAATTGTTTGACCAAACAGAACATAGCGCTTCAATAATGCGTTTAGCGGATTATAAAGATCAGCTTAGACCGCGACCACGTACGGCGCATAAAGGATTTTTTGGGCATGTGCTGGTTATCGGCGGAGATTATGGTATGAATGGCGCGCCGCGTATGACCGCGCTTGCAGCCGCGAGAACTGGCGGAGGGTTAGTAACTATTGCAACGCGAAAAGAACATGCTGCGATGATGAATGTTTGTCAGCCGGAATTGATGAGCAGAGGTGTTGAGAATAAACAAGATTTATTGCTGTCATTAAGTCAAGCGAGCGTTGGTGTGATTGGTCCTGGATTAGGACAGTCTGAATGGGCAAAAGCGTTATTGAAAACAGCGCTTGAGGTAGATTTGCCGTTTGTTATTGATGCGGATGCTTTGAATTTATTAGCGGACAAACCGCAACATCGAAATAATTGGATTCTTACGCCGCATCATGGTGAAGCCGCCCGTCTTTTAAAAACGAATGTAAAAACCATACAAAACGATAGATTTTCGGCTGTGCAGGCTATTCAAGAACAATATGGCGGCGTTTGCATTTTAAAGGGCGCGGGCAGTATTGTACTAAATGATCAAAAAAAATTAACAATATGTACAAAAGGAAATCCGGGGATGGCAAGCGGCGGCATGGGTGACTTACTGTCTGGGATTATTGCCGCTTTGATTGGTCAGGGATTATCTTT
Organism: uncultured Gammaproteobacteria bacterium; assembly: GCA_965372775.1. GTDB lineage: Bacteria > Pseudomonadota > Gammaproteobacteria > UBA12402 > UBA12402 > CBDVDN01. The sequence goes on along the minus strand of CBDVDN010000012.1, from coordinate 7,529 downwards.
GTCTGCTGCAGCAGCGTTTGGTGTTTGTCTGCATGCGGAAGCAGGTGATTTGAGTGCGAAAAAAAATGGCGAGCGTGGACTGCTTGCAACGGATTTATTGCCTTTTTTACGTCGGCTGGTGAATGCTGGCGGTTAATTTCTCTCCTATCTGTATTTTTTAAACCCAATCTTTTAAAAAAATCCTTAGATTTATAACATTTTGAATTTCCTTAATATTTGTTTAAGGACGGTGTGATAAAAATAGTCTGTCAAATAATTTTATTCCCATTTTTTTATTTATTATTAAGGAGAAGAATATGTTACCCCAATCACAAAAAGACTCATCGATTAAAAGCCCTGACCATTTGCAAGAAGGATTGCCAATAGATTTTATGTTTCATGAAAGAGACGAAGGAAAAGAGCTGTTGCAAGATCCGATAAAATACGCGTTAAATATTTTAGGAAATTCAGGTATGAATGTTGGAGATTTTATGGAAGCGTTAAGTGAAATTCCGCGTTTTAGATATGGACGTACGGAAAACCAATCGAAATGGATACAAAGAGTAATATCAATGCTCGTAGTAGGGATATCGGTTGCGGGAAATATTCCTTATTGGAATAAAGGTAAAAAAGGTGCGCCGGATTTATTTTTCGGAAGAAATCATATAGATCTGGGTTTTTTAAATGATCCGGATACGACAGCCTTTGCTTGTTATTTTCTTAATTTCACGTTAGGCATTGGCTTTATGCAGGAAGGCATCGACCAGATTTGTCGAGATATGTGGGATGTGTTTAGAAATGGAAGATTAACGATAGGAGATAGAGTTTATAAAGGCATAACTTTGCCAATTAAATTTTTTGTTGGTGTAACTTCAGCAGTTGTTTTAGCGCTGCTAGCCGGTAAGCCAAATGCAATATTCTTTTTTTCATTAGCAAATAATGCATTTATAAATTTCAGCGGTACAAGTCAATCTATAGATATGCTTTCTACAATTGGAAAAGAAGTGGCTTTGATGACAGGGTGCACCAGACAAACTTATGACCATAGACAGCAAGGTTATGCTCAACAGGAATTAACAGAACGACTAGATCATTTGATTTCTAAAACTGAAACTGGACAGTTTTTCCAGCCTATAGGGGATTTATCGCGTTTTTGTCAAAGCGGCATCGAAGCAGTGCAGTTGCCTGGAGAAAGAATGTTTCCAGAACAGTTTAGCGGTATTTCAGGTGAAGATGTTTTAAGTTGTAGCCAAATATTTATAGATAATTTTGCTCATTTATGGGGAGAACATGTTAATAATCCTAAAAGTTTAGGAAAGGCGCAGCTTATATCAACGATGATGAAAGGTGGTGTGCTAGGTTTTGTTCCGATTGGTTATTGGGCTTATATGCTGAATTCAGAAGCACATGCGCAGGATGTTTTAGGTATGCCGGCTTGGACGGGTGCTTTTTGTGCTTGGGTGTTTATTGCTACTGTTATGTTTACGGGATCTAAGTCTATAGATAGATTAAATAATACGGTATTAAATTTTTTCCGAGATTTACTGCGTGCCGGTTGCAAAAATACGTTTAAGTGGCGCGGACTAATTACTGTAGGCTTGCTTGGCATAGCAGGCGCTCCGCTTGCATTACTTTCAGCGTCAACTTGCATTAGTTTATTGGCTGATGCTGGATGGCTTGATAAGGCATTATTTTATTTTGCTACGCAGATTGAGAATGCATGGTTTAATATTTCTGCTTCACCGAAATTATTGACGGATGGTTTTGGATTTATTGATGAATGTCGAGAAGCTCCAGAGCAGAGAAATGTAAGAGAAAGCTTAATTGCTTTAAGGGATGCTGTTAAGACGACATCTTCTAGTAATGGTAGTTTTTTGCATCAATTTTTAGAACTAGCTGGTGGGCTTTTGGGGCTGATTAGAGAACTATTGCCTTTGAATGACTTAGAAAGAGCCAATGTATCTTTTTTTGACGGTGATAGTTCTTCTGTGCCGTCGATACAAGATCGTGACAGCAGCAGCAGCAGCAGCAGTCGCTGGTGTTTTTTTTGGTCGAGGTCGTCATCTAATACTACCACTGCTTCTACTGGTAGTAGAGTGCCGCTTCTAGGGCAAGAAGGTGATGAGCAGGTTAGTAGTGGCAGTCATAGCGGATCATGTCCATGTCTTATATTGTGATTTTCCATCTAATATTAATCCCCATGGCTTATGCTGTGGGGATGAAGTTATTGTGTGCATTTCTAAATATGCGGAATGGATTTAATGCATAAGACAGTATCGCCGACAGCGTTAGTTGCTGCGGTACAGTCTTTGTCGGTGTATGTTGGTGTAATGTAGTTGTTGCCATTTACAGTGACTTGAACGCCGGTTGATTGTGCTGTTACGCTGCCGCTATCTACATAGATGGCATTTGTGAGCTGCGTGACGGTAGGATAGTCTTTGTTTTTTGCATAGTAGAGGGAAAAAGCAGATTTTACAGCGGCGCTAATGCCGTCTAATGAAGCATTTGTTGCGTTTGTACTAATATTGATAAATTTAGGAAAGGCAATAACGGCTAGAATTCCGATAATGACAATAACAATGACTAACTCAATTAATGTGAAACCTTTTTGCGGTCTTTTCATGTGGGCAGTTCTTCCTTGATGTAATGATAGGTATAGCCTCGCGAAAAAACACAGAGACGAAGACAATAAAAACTTCCAGCAGGAAATTAATCCTGCTGGAAGTTAGTTTATGTGCTATACCGCGCGAGGTATTAATGTTTTAAATTATTAAATATGCAGAGCAGAGCCTACATACACTTAATAATTGTTAATTATTAGGCCCAGCCTTTAACACATTGTACAGTATTGCCGACAGCTGCTGTAGCGGTTGTACAGCTATCATCTGTGAAAGTAGTTATAGTGTAAACAGTGTTGTTAACCGTGACTTCAACACCAGTTGCTGCTGCTGCTGCACCGGTGTCACTGGTGATTGTATTTGCTAGTTCGGTAACAGTTGGGAAAGCTTGATTTTCAGCATAGTGAAGCGCCAAGCCTGCTTTGAGTGAACCACTGATGCCTTCTAATGCAGCGGTTGTTGCATTATCACTAAGGTTGATAAATTTAGGAATAGCAATAGCAGCGAGAATACCGATAATAACGATAACCACTACTAATTCAATTAAGGTAAAACCTTTTTGAAATAATCGTTTCATTGTAAAAAATCCTCATAAAAAAATAACACTAATGAACAGAATAGCAAATATAGCATGACAAATTATGAAATAAAATAGATAAATAAATAAAAAATGGATAAATTTATCCGGCGAAACTTGCCATGTCCCACATTGGTAAGAAAACACCTATGGCTAGCAGTGTAACCATTCCGCCCATAACGAATAGTAAAATAGGTTCAATAGCGGAGCTTAAATCTTTTAAGTCGTAATCTACTTCACGTTCGTAGTATTCGGCAATTTCCTGAAGCATTTGATCAATATTTCCAGTTTCTTCACCAATACTGATCATTTGTAATGATAGCGCTGTGAATAAACCGCTTTCTTCCGCCATTTTAGAAAAGGTTGCGCCGACTTCTATACGGTCGCGCATGATGAGAATGTTATCGCGAATGTAGTCGTTGCCTAGTGTGCCTGCGACTAAAGTTAATCCGCGGACGAGCGGGACGCCAGTGCGAACCAGCATGCCGAATGTGCGGGCAAAACGGCCTAGCGCAATTCGGTGCAGTATACCGCCGAATATTGGCACTTTTAGTTTCCATTTGTCCCAGAATAAACGCCCTTTTTTAGTTTTTAAGGTATATACAATGCCTATAACGCTGCAGAATACAAACAGCAATATATAAGGCCAGTTTGAGACAAGAAAGTTTGAAGTGCCCATCATAATTTTTGTTGCTAAGGGCAATTCTTTTTTGTAACTTGCGAATAAGCTTGAAAAGGCTGGTATGACCATGAAGTTGACGACGCCTAGCGCAATAAATATTGCAGAAACCACTAAGATTGGGTAACGTACAGCGGCTTTGACGCGCTTGATCGTTTCTTCTTCAAGCGAAAGATAAATTTCTAATTGTGAAAAGGCTTCTTCTAGTTGACCGCTGCTTTCCCCAGCTTCAATGATGCTGATAAAAACCGGCGGGAAGACTTTTGGAAATTGTTTGAGACTTGCAGAGAAAGATTTTCCGGCTGAAATGTTGTCTAAGACGCCTTGCAACGTTTTTGAAAGTAATTTCGATCGCGTAGATTCTATAATGCGGTTTAAAGCTCTGATGATTGGAATACCGGCTTTTGTGATCGTGTACATTTGCCGACAGAACGCGATATAGTCGATAAGCTTGACGCGGCTGCCGCCTATGTCGCTTTTGAGGAGCGAAAACAGACCGAATTTTTTTATGCTGATTTTTTTGATATTAATTGGGATGATTTGTTTTTGTATGAGCTGATCGGCGACAGTTTTGGAAGATGAGGCTTCTATGCTGCCTTTTACTGTTTCGCCTTTGTTGTTTCGACCTTGATATTGAAAAGTTGCCATGTGTTTCTCCGTGTAAACGAAATTGTTTTATGTTTTGTTGGGATGCGCTTAAGTTTTTGCATTGTAGCTTTATTTCAGCCCACGCTAAACTTTGTAGGGGCGACCCTTGCGGTCGCCTAAAAGGTCAGCCGCCATGGGCTTGCCCCTACATATATCTCGCGAGGTATAGATCTACAGCTACCCGCTTTCGCCCGCTATGCGAATCGCTTCTTCTATTGTTGTTATGCCTTGTTGAGCTAATTCCATTGCTTTGTCTAATAATAATTTGCCTTTTAGCGCTTCCGCCGCTTTTTCGGCAAATATGACTGGATCGTTTTTACGCAGTGCTTCCATCATTGGTGCGTTTAATTCGAGCAATTCTATTACGCTCATACGTCCTTTGTAACCCGTGTTATTACAATAGGTACAGCCTTTTCCATGTCTGAATTTGCCTTCGAGCATATGTTCGCCACGCATGCCGTGCATCCAGTTTTTTTCCTGATCAGAAGGTTCGTAAGATTCGCCGCAATTTTTACAAACACGCCGGACAAGTCGTTGAGCTAATATCGCACGCAGCGTGCCGGCAACCAGATAGCCCGGAATACCCATGTCGATTAGACGAATTGCACTGCTTGCTGAGTCGTTTGTGTGAAGCGTCGAGAGGACTAAATGACCAGTCAGTGCGGCACGCATGGCAATTTCAGCCGTTTCTTGATCACGCATTTCGCCGACCATGACAATATCCGGATCTTGACGAAGCGTTGTGCGCAGAACGCGGGAAAAAGTTAGATCAATTTTTGTGTTGATTTGCACTTGGTTGATGCGCGGCAGACGATATTCTACAGGGTCTTCAACGCTAATAATTTTTTTGGTTGGATCATTGAGTTCTTTGAGTGCTGCATAAAGCGTTGTTGTTTTTCCGCTGCCTGTTGGTCCAGTTAATAGTATGATGCCGTTAGGCAGTTTGAGGAGTTCATAGATACGCTTAAGAATGTCTTTGGATAAACCTAATTGTTTGAGATCTAGTATACCGCCGGATTGATCTAATAAACGCATGACAACTGATTCGCCGTATTGTGTTGGTAAAGTAGATAGACGGATGTCGATGGATTTATTGCCGATTGTTACATTGAATCGCCCATCTTGAGGTATGCGTTTTTCGGCAATATTGAGTCGTGCCATAAGTTTTAAGCGTAGAGCAATAGCGGAAGCAATCGCTTTTTCTTTCATGATTTGTTCATGTAAGATGCCGTCAACACGCATTCGAACACGTAATATGTTTTCATCGGGTTCGATATGAATGTCTGAAGCGCCAATTTGTGCAGCATCTTTTAGCAGAGAGTCAACAAGTTTAATAACCGGTGCGTCGACTTGTACAGTTCCAGTTTCTTCTTCTTTGGAAGTCATATCTTCGTCAAGTTCTTCGGCAAATGTGGTAATTTCGTCCGTATGCCGATAAATCAGCGCTAAGGCATGTGCTAAGTTGCTTTCTCGCATGAGGACGAGTTCCAGCCGCTGATTATTTAAGACGTGATTGAGTTCGTCTATGGCAGTAATATCTGATGGATCGGTCATGCCGATTAGAAAGTGATCGTCTGGTTTATCTAGCAGTATTGCATGAAAGTGATGCGCATAAGCTTCTGGTAATTGTCTGGCGATATCAATATTAATTTGATGTTTTTTTGAATCAAAGAGCGGAATATTAAGCTGCTGTGCAGCAAATTGATAAAGCGTATCTTCAGTAATAAATCCGAGAGCGACAAGAATTTTACTCAGTTTTTTGCCGGTTTTTTTTTGTTCGGCTAAGGCGGCATCTAGTTGTTCCTGTGAGATAACTTTTTCTTTTAAGAGCAAATCATCAATTCTAATAGTTTTTAGCATGTTTATGCTCCGCTTCCGCCTTCTAGCAGACGAATTTTTCCGGAAACATATGCTCGAACGTTTGGCTTGAGATTGCCTGTATTAATTGCTCGGTGATAAGCCTGTAAGGCCAAGTTTGGTTTGTTGTCTATTTCTAACGATAGACCTAATCCCATCCACCAAGCTGAATTATGAGGCTGCAGTTCTAATAATCGGTCATATATTTTTGAAGCGAGTTCCGGACGATTGAGTTTTTGCCATGTGACAGCCATAAGCGCATAGTAGGATGGATTTTCTGCCAGTGCCGGCGGGTTTTGCTGTAAGATAAACAGCGCTTGTTTTGCATTGCCTTCTTTTAGAAGTAGCCGTGCGTGCAGTTCTAAGTACGGGATGTAGTTTGGCATATTTTTTAGACCGTCGAGCAAATAGATATTTGCAGACTGATACATTTGGTTTTGTATGAATAGGATGACTAATGCTTTTCTAGCATCGATAAAGTTCGGCGCTATTTTTAAGGCTGTTTTGAGTTTGGTAACGGTTTGATCAAAATTGCCTTGATTGAGCGCATTCAGCGCTTGTTTATAATTTTGTATGGCTTTTTGTTTTGTTGTTAGAGGAATTTCAACTTTTTTAAAAGATTGTATTGATTCTTGATGTATTCGGGCGATATCGTTATTTTCTAAAGTTATAATTAGCTGAGAAGTATTTTGTTTATTGTAGTTTAATGTATCGACTTTTGTGTTGGGCATCACATTAAGAATAATCTGCAGATCTTTGTCTTCATGCAGCATAATTGAGCTGAGATTCTTGATGGTAGTTCCGGTGATTGATACAGCAGATAGGTCTTGTTTGAGTTCGGTGTCATCTAATGTTAGCGTGAGCTGTTGATGGGCTTTGTCAGTGTGCAGTTGATAATGTGTTGTTTTGCTTAGATTTAAAGTAAATGTTGTAAACGCGTCTTGTTGTGCAGCTGTTATGTTTTTTAAGAATATCGGTTTGTAAGGCGTTATGCGCGATATAGATGATATTACAGCTGCTTTTTTTGCCTTTTTTGCTTTTTGGTGTTTGATAGTTTTAATTGGATGTACGATTTTTTGTATTTTGGTTTTAATGCTTGTTTTTACTGCTTGTTCAGATTTTGAAGAAAAAAACCAAACGACTGGAATTATGATAATGGCGAGTATGACTA
>CBDVDN010000011.1:0-14113 GCA_965372775.1 uncultured Gammaproteobacteria bacterium | reverse complement strand
ATGCATTGGATTTTGTTCGTAAAATGACCATGGGTGATGGTTCGGCGTTTACTTTTTAAATACAATTGGGTTCTTTCTTGAAAAGATCTACGATTTGCCCGATAAGCGCAGCCCAACCTACACAAGCTGAATGTTTCTTCATATTGCGATGGGTATACCCCATAGGGGCACACACCGCAACCTAAAATTATATTTATTTTTTAGCTAATTCTTTCGCCAAAAACTGTCCCGTATAAGATTTTTTATGTTTTGCGACTTGCTCGGGTGTGCCGATCGTAACTATTTTCCCGCCTTTATTTCCACCTTCGGGACCTAAATCAATAATCCAATCGACCGTTTTAATGACATCCAAATTATGTTCGATAATGATGACCGTATTGCCATGATCACGCAGACGATGTAAAACAGTAAGCAGTTGCTTAATATCATGAAAATGCAGTCCCGTTGTAGGCTCATCTAAAATATATAGCGTATTCCCCGTATCCCGCTTTGATAATTCACGAGATAATTTCACACGCTGCGCTTCACCGCCGGATAAAGTCGTTGCACTTTGTCCCAAACGAATATAAGACAAACCAACATCAATTAATGTTTGAAGTTTTCGTGCTAATACCGGTACAGCATCAAAAAATACCCGCGCTTCTTCTACCGTCATGTCTAACACTTCATAAATGTTTTTGCCTTTGTATTTATTTTCCAATGTTTCGCGGTTATAACGTTTTCCTTTACAAACATCACAGACAACATAAACATCCGCTAAAAAATGCATTTCAACTTTAATAACGCCATCACCTCGACAAGCTTCGCAGCGCCCACCTTTGACATTAAAACTAAATCGTCCAACTTGATAACCTCGCGAACGCGCTTCTTGCGTTGCCGCAAACAATTCACGAATCGGCGTAAAAATACCGGTATACGTTGCTGGATTGGATCTGGGCGTACGTCCAATCGGGCTTTGATCGATATCAACAACTTTGTCTAAATATTCAAGTCCTTTTATTGATTGATACGCACCTGCCCGCAATTGTGTTGCTTTATTTAATTGCGCTGCCGCAAGCGGATAAAGCGTATCATTAATTAAACTAGATTTTCCAGAACCAGAAACGCCGGTAATACAAGTCATAAGTCCAATTGGAATTTCAACATCAACATTTTTTAAATTATGACATTGCGCACCGCATAGCTGTAAAACTTTTTCCTTATTAAAAACAATACGCTTTTTCGGCACAGCAATTTTTTGTTTACCGGATAGATATTGTCCGGTAAGAGATTTTGGGTTTGCCATAATTTTTTCAATCGAACCCTGCGCTACAACTCTACCGCCATGCACACCAGCACCCGGACCAATATCAATAATATGATTCGCCGTGCCAATCGCATCCCGATCATGTTCGATTACAATAACCGTATTGCCCAAATCCCGTAAATGCAGCAATGTTTTTAATAGCCGCTCATTATCCCGCTGATGCAGCCCAATCGAAGGTTCATCTAACACGTATAAAACGCCAACCAATCCGGCGCCGATCTGGCTTGCCAAACGAATACGCTGCGCCTCTCCGCCAGATAACGTTTCCGCGCTGCGATCTAACGTTAAATAGTCCAAACCAACATTAACTAAAAACTGTAATCGATCGCAAATCTCCTTCAAAATACGTTTGGCAATCTGTTCACGCTGTCCTTTGAGCGACAAGTTTTGAAAGAACGATAAACTTTCTTCGATTGTCATCGCCGTCACCGCTGGAAAATTCACCTGCTCAATAAATACATGCTGCGCTTCAATTCGCAAACGACTTCCATGACATTGTTCACAAGACTTATTTGAAAGATATTTAGATAAATGCTCCCGCACAAGATCTGATTCTGTTTCACGATAGCGCCGCATCATATTAGGAATAACGCCTTCAAACGAATGTGTTTTTTGATAAGTTCGATCACTCTTTTCATTCACATAACGAAAACAAATCCGCTCATTTCCGCTGCCGTACAAAATAATATGTTGTATTTTTTTAGATAATTTTTTAAGCGGCTGCTCACTATTAAAATGATAATGCTGCGCGAGAGACCGCAACATTTGAAAATAAAAAGCATTGCGTCTATCCCATCCTCGAATTGCGCCGCCCGCCAAACTTAATTCCGCATCGTGTACAACTAAGTTTTCATCAAAAAACTCCTGAACACCTAAACCATCACAAGTTGGACACGCGCCCATCGGACTATTAAAAGAAAACAAACGAGGCTCTAATTCCGAAAGACTATATCCACATTTCGAACATGCGTATTTTGCAGAAAAAACCATATCGGAATGTTCCAAAGATTTATCCAATACGACAACACTTGCCAAACCATCCGTTAAACGTAAAGCAGTTTCAAAGGATTCAGCAAGCCGCAGCTGAATATCTGGTCGTACTTTAAGCCGATCAACGACTACTTCAATCGTATGTTTTTTTCTTAAGGATAATTTCGGAGCCTGATCAAGCTCTATCACTTCACCATCAATTCGAGCACGAACAAATCCAGATCGCTGGAGTTCCCCAATCAATTGCACATATTCGCCCTTGCGCTCTTGTACAATCGGCGCAAGCAGCATCAGCCGGATACCAACTGGCAATTCCATCACAGCATCAACCATCTGACTAACTGTCTGTGCTTTTAATAAGATATTATGTTCGGGACAGCGCGGCTGCCCGACGCGCGCAAACAGCAAGCGAAGATAATCATTAACTTCGGTAATCGTTCCAACTGTCGAACGAGGATTGTGCGATGTTGATTTCTGTTCGATAGAAATAGCCGGCGAGAGTCCTTCAATAGAATCCACATCCGGCTTTTCCATCATCGACAAAAACTGGCGCGCATACGCCGATAAAGATTCGACATAACGCCGCTGTCCCTCAGCATACAATGTATTAAAAGCTAGAGAAGACTTGCCAGATCCAGACAATCCCGTAATAACAATTAATTCATTACGCGGAATATCCAAATCGATATTTTTTAAATTATGTGTCCGCGCTCCGCGAATATATATTTTATTCATCATTGTTCATCATTAATTAATAATAAAAATTTGAAACTTGTTTAAGATAGATATACTATACATCTTTTGGCTAATAAGAGAAGCTATAGCTTACACAATATAAAGATCAAACTTCTCCACTAGCTCCCTCAATATACCAGGTAATTTAATCTATAAAACATATATTCAACAGGAGAAATATTTTATGGCTAGAGGAATCAATAAAGTTATTTTAATTGGCAATTTAGGCGCTGATCCAGAAGTGCGATACATGCCAAGCGGCGGCGCTGTCACACAAATTAGTTTGGCAACAACTGAAGGCTGGAAAGACAAATCCACCAGTCAACTACAGGAACGTACAGAATGGCACCGCGTTGTATTTTTCAATCGTTTAGCAGAAATTGCTGGCGAATATCTCAAAAAAGGCAGTAAGGTCTACATTGAAGGTAAAATCCGAACAAACAAATGGCAAGATAAGAGCGGACAAGACCGATACACCACTGAAATTGTTGCAAATGAAATGCAAATGCTCGATAGCCGCAGCGGCGGCGAAAGTTCTGGTGGTTTCAACCCAAACGCCTCAACTGCTGCACCAACCGCTCCATCTACGGAAACACCACAACCTATGCAACAAACTTCAGCCCCTGATACGTTTGATGATGATATTCCGTTTTAGTTAATGTAATGTAAGGGCAACCCTTGCGGTTGCCCTATTTTATGTTTCCCACGATTAAGAAATAGTTAAAATTGGCAAAATCATTCTCTACCATAGCACTGCTCCTTAAACACTTCGGAAAAACTTATTCTGAAGAATTAAATATCCGCTTAAAATCTGGAAAATCTGAAGAAATTTTTAAATGGTTCTTGGTTGCTATTTTATTTGGCGCAAGAATTTCCGAAACAATTGCAAAAAATACTTATCACGCATTGGAAAAATATAAACTTCTTACCCCGCAAGCTATTAAAAAATCAACATGGAAATTTTTCGTTACGCATGTGATGGCAGAAGGTGATTACGTTCAGTATGACGAAAAAACCAGCACTATGCTACTAAATATCTGTCAAAAGTTAATTGAAAAATATGATGGAGTGCATATTCCGATAACATCCGATCGCTGATTCCGACATTATCCGATTATGTAAAAATCGCTACAAATAATTTAGGCATTAAAGATATAGAGCGCTATTGGAAAAAAAATAAAATAAGCGGTTATAGCTTTGTAAATTTTGAAACGGCTCTGCTTCGATTAGGAAAGAATTTTTGCCACAAAAACAAATGTGAAGGATGTGTATTAAAGCTCTATTGTAATCAGAAATAATTAAGAATTTTTATGAATACTCGAGGTTTACCTCGAAAATTTCTAACAATCAACCTTTAACCTTTTGAACTCGATCGACTAATTCGACAATGGCCATTATGGAGCTGTCACCTTGCCTAATCCCACATTTTAGAATACGAAGATAACCGCCATTTCGTGATTTGGAACGCGGACCTATCTCTTCGAATAATTTCTTTACCGCCTCTTTGCTGCGCAATCGAGAAAAAGCTAAACGTCGATTTGCAACACTATCGTTCTTTGCCAAAGTGATTAATGGCTCGGCAAATCTACGTAATTCTTTTGCTTTAGGTAAAGTTGTTTTAATGAGTTCATACTCTACTAAAGAAGCGATCATATTACGAAACATAGCTCTTCTATGACTGCTTTCTCTTCCGAAATGTCGACCACTTTTACGATGACGCATAATTAGATTCCTATTAAAAAAATTCTATTTTTTGTAACTATTCAGTTCTTTTCGAAGGACGCCCATTAGCACTGTAGCTAATCAGATAGACCAAAGCAGTAAATAGTTACTATTTTTCTTTCTCGCGCAAAAACTCCGGCGGCCAATTCTTAAGAACCGTACCTAAATATAAATCACGAGATACTAAAACTTCTTTTATTTCATTTAAAGATTTTTTACCTAAGTTTGGTGTTTTCAAAAGGTCTGTTTCTGTTCTCTGTATTAAATCACCAATATAATGTATGTCTTCTGCTTTTAGACAATTAGCCGAACGAACTGTTAATTCTAAATCTTCAACCGGTCGTAATAAAACCGGATCAAATTCTTCTTCTTTTCTTACAGGCTCTTTTAGCAGATCACTATCTAAATCGACAAATGCTACTAATTGCTGCTGCAGTATCGTAGCTGCCCGTCGAATAGCGTCATCCGGATCTAAAGAACCATCAGTTTCCACATCAATAATAACTTTATCCAAGTCAGCACGCCCTTCAAAATGAGCGCTTTCTACAGAATAAGTTACGCGTTTTACCGGCGAATAAGAAGCATCGAGCTGTAATACTCCAATAGATTTTGTTACCTCTTCTTCTTCCTCTTCAGCAGCTTTTCTCATTGCAGCAGGCTCATATCCTCGACCACGCCTGACCGTTAGCTCCATATTTAACTCGCCATCCTTTGCTAAATTTGCAATAACTAAATCCGGATTGTAAATCTTAACATCATTTTGTTCTGCTATATCAGAAGCTAAAATTTGTCCCGATCCTTTTTTATTTAACTGTAAAACTGCTTCGTTTTTACCTTCTAAACCAACAGATAATTCCTTTAGATTTAACAAAACCCCTACAAGATCTTCTTGAACACCATCTTTGGTGCTATATTCATGTAAAACACCTTGGATTTTTACTTGGGTAACAGCACACCCCTGCATTGACGACAATAAGATTCTTCGTAGTGCATTACCCATCGTGTGTCCAAAACCGCGCTCCAAAGGTTCTAATACAATTTTGAAGCGGGCAGGACTAATTTTGTTAATTTTTATTTCTTTTGGCGTTAAAAATTCATCTGCATTGTGAAACATGCATACCCCTCATTTAAACAATCACTATTTTGAATACAATTCAACGATTAACAATTCATCAATTTCCAACGGCATTTCACTGCGCTCCGGCATTCTCTTTATAACGCCTTTAAACTCCTTAGACTCCGCTTCTAACCATTCAGGCATAATTCTTTGCTTAGCCAATTCTAAAGCTTCTTGAATGCGTCCTTGGTTTCGACACTTTTCTCTAACAGAAATTTCATCAAGAGATTGCACTTGATAAGAAGGAATATTAACAATTTGCTTCGCTTTACTATCCTGTACACAAATTCCTTTATGCAATACCAGCTGTCGCGCTTCCTTACGCGTACGAGCAAACCCTAATCGATAAACAACATTGTCTAACCGACATTCCAACAAACGCAGTAAGTTTTCACCGGAAGGTCCAGATAAAATCGATGCCTTTTTGAAATAATTTCTGAATTGTTTTTCTAAAACACCATAAATCCGCTTGGCTAATTGTTTTGCACGAAATTGCTTGCCATATTCAGATAATTTCCCACGACGACCAGCCATTTGACCTGGAATAACGTCGACTTTAAATTTGTTTTCTCTTGGTGTTACGCCGCTAAATAAAGACAAATCATGTTGTTCGCGTTTTTCAAGATGTCCTCTCGGCGTAAAATTTCTTGCCATATTAAAAATACCTTATAAAAATCAAATGTACGGGCGACCATAAAGGTCGCCCCTACGCGCTAAACTCTTCTTTTCTTCGGATCTCGACACCCATTATGCGGAATACCTGTTACATCCTCGATAGATAATACTTGTAAACCAGCACTTGCCAAGGCGCGGGTTGCCGATTCACGTCCGGGACCCGGACCTTTTACCTTCACATAAACACGTTTTAAGCCAAAACGATCTATACATTCTTTCGCTAACGCATCAGATGCAACTTGTGCAGCAAAAGGCGTACTTTTCCTAGAACCGCGAAAACCAGCCTTTGCGGAACTAGACCAAGCTACAACATTTCCCTGTGAATCTGTGATAGTAATCTTAGTATTATTAAATGACGCCTTTATATGCACAACACCATCAACGATTTGCTTTTTGCCTTTTTTCCTAGGTTTTACGGATTTTTGCTTGCTAACTTCTGAATTCATATTATAAATTTCCTAATCACTTTGTCTTTGACTTGCGTCTACCTTTACGGGTACGCGCATTCGTTTTTGTTCGCTGCCCTCGAACCGGTAATCCTCGACGATGACGCAGCCCCCTGTAAGTACCTAATTCCATTAATCGCTTAATATTCATCGCCACTTCTCGTCGCAAATCACCTTCTATTTTATATTTGGCAACTTCAATACGAATTTTTTCTAAGTCAGATTCTTCTAAAGCTTGAATTTTTATTGTCGGCTTAATTCCAGCACTCTCACAAATTTTTTGCGCGCGCCTTCGTCCAACACCATATATCGAAGTCAAACCGATCTCTATGTGTTTTTGTAATGGTATATTCACTCCGGCAATACGAGCCATTCATTTTCTCCTAAAAATCCCAAAAAAATACAATAAATAATAAACTTGATTCTAACCTATTGGTAAAAAGCGGGTAAGGGTACCGCATTTCAATACAATATACAAGAGATAAAACATTAAAATTTATTATCCCTGTCGCTGTTTATGCTTCGGATTGGTGCAGATCACCCAAACCCGACCATTTCGCCTAATTATTTTACAATTTCGGCATATTTTTTTAACTGATGCGCGAACTTTCATAATAATCCTCCTCTACCGTAATAATCCCATACCGCCCTTCAAATTAGCCTTCTTCATTAAGGATTCATATTGATGGGACATTAAATGCGCCTGTATTTGCGCCATAAAGTCCATAATCACAACAACAATAATTAATAAAGATGTTCCGCCAAAGTAAAATGGCACATGTAACGAATAAACCAATGCTCTTGGCAATAAACAAACCAAGGTCACATAAATCGCGCCAAATAACGTTAGCCGAGTCATAACTGTATCAATATACTTTGCTGTTTGCTCACCCGGCCTAATTCCCGGAATAAAAGCACCAGATTTTTTTAAATTATCCGCTGTGTCTTTAGGATTAAACACTAAAGCAGTATAAAAAAAGCAAAAGAATACGACTGCAAGCACAAAAATAAAAATATATAATGGTCCTTGCTGCAAAGATAAACCAATTTGATTTAACCAGCTCATGCCTTTACCTTTCCCAAACCATTGCGCAATACTTGCCGGAAATAAGATAATACTTGTAGCAAAAATTGGCGGAATAACGCCAGACATATTAATCTTTAGCGGCAAATTGGATTTTTGCGCAGCATAAATTTTTCGTCCTTGTTGACGCATAGCATAATTAACCGTGATTTTTCTTAATGCTCTTTCTACATATACTACAAACGCTGTAATAAGGATTACAAGCACAAGAATAAGCAGCAAGGTAATGACTTGTGTCTGTCCTTGTCGAACTTGATTTAAAGTCCTAGCAATAGCAGATGGTAATCCAGAAACAATACCAGCAAAAATAATCATTGAAATACCGTTGCCAATTCCTTTTTCCGTAACTTGCTCACCTAGCCACATTAAAAACATCGTTCCAGTAACCAGCGTTACAGTTGCAATAACATAAAAAGCAAACCCCGGATTTAAGGCAATCCCTTCTGCAATCAACATCTTGGAAATACCAATTGCCTGAAAACAAGCCAAGAAAAGCGTTCCGTATCGCGTATATTCGTTAATTTTTCGCTGCCCAGATTCACCTTCTTTCTTTATTTGCTCTAATTTCGGTGAAACAACTGTCAATAATTGTAAAATAATAGATGCGGAAATATACGGCATAATTCCTAATGCAAATACTGTGAATCGCGCTAAAGCGCCGCCAGAAAACATGTTGAATAAACCCAAAATACCAGATTGCTGAGCAGCAAATAAGTTTTTGAGCTTAATTGGATCTAAACCCGGAACAGGAACATGCGCACCAATTCGGAAAATAATTATAGCTATAAGCAAGAAAAGTAAGCGCCGCTTTAGCTCACTTAACCCTCCTTGAGATAAGCTTTTTTTGAGGTGGGACTTAACCATCTAATCCCTCAATCTTACCACCTGCAGCAAGAATGGCTTCTTTTGCGCCTTTTGTTGCTTTTATGCCAACCAATTTAATAGCGCTATCAATAGAACCATCGTAAATAATTTTAACGTATTTGATATTTTTCCCAAGTATTCCGCTCGCTTTTAATAATTCAAAATCAACGATCGATGCATCCAATTTGACAATTTCAGTTAATCGAACTTCTTGAGTGCAAAATCCTTTTCTGGATTTAAACCCAAATTTCGGTAAACGTCTTTGCAGCGGCATTTGTCCACCTTCAAAACCGACTTTATGATAACCGCCCGATCTTGCCTTTTGACCTTTGTGCCCTTTCCCGCATGTTTTGCCTTTGCCTGAACCAATACCTCTACCTAAACGTTTTGAGGTTTTTTTAGCACCCGGAGCCGGTTTTAATGTATTGAGGTACATAACTACACTTCCTCAACTTTTAGTAAGTATTTTATTTTTTCAATCATACCTCGATTACTCGGAGTATCCTCAACCAATGACGATTGGTGCATTTTTCGCAAGCCAAGACCATGCACACATGCAATATGGTTTTTTAATCGCCCGTGTTTACTTTTTATTAAAGTAACTTTTACCTGTTTTTTAGGATTCGTCTGATTCATCTTTCTTTCCTGATTTTTTGCCTAAAATTTCACCTATCGTCTTGCCCCGCTTTTCGGCAATCATAGAGGGGGAAGACATTTCCGTTAAACTTTTAATAGTGGCTCTAATAACATTTATCGGATTCGTCGATCCGATAACTTTTGCAATAACATTTTTAACGCCTAATACTTCGAATACTGGACGCATTGCGCCGCCAGCAATAATGCCCGTTCCTTCCGCTCCCGGACGAATAACAACACGTGTTGCACCAAAGCTCGTTGACATGTCGTATTGAACCGTATTGCCTCTTAGTTTTATTTTTGTCATATTCCGTCTAGCCGCATCATTTGCTTTTTGCACCGCTAAAACCACTTCCTTCGCTTTACCACAACCAAAACCAACTTGCCCGTTGCCATCGCCAACCACAGCTAATGCCGAAAAACTAAAATCACGACCACCTTCTCTTACTTTAGTCGTTCGTCTTATCGACACAACTCGACTATCATACGCGTCAGCGGTTGATTGTTCTTGATTTGCCCTCTTTCTATTTTCTGCTGCCATATTTTAAAAATACCTTTAAGTTTGACGCGGCACGCCGTGTCGCTACATTTCAGAAGACAGAAATCAGAAGACGGAAAACAGATTTTCCCCTTCTGAGTCTTTTTCTATCTATACTACTATTACTATTCTTTTACTATCCAGTTAGTGAGTAAGAACATCCTATCCTGTCACGCTTTAGATTTAAGCATTCATAGGCGTTCCTGAAATAAACTGAATACAATATTAAAACTCCAATCCACCTTCTCTAGCAGCTTCAGCCAAGGCTTTTACACGACCGTGATATTTACATCCAGAACGATCAAAAGCTACTTTCTTGATTCCAGCCTGCGAAGCACATTCAGCAATTAATTTTCCAACAACTGATGCAGCTTTGCTATTCCCTGTCTTTTCATTCGCTTGTTTAAATACCTTCCCAACACTAGAAGCCGATGCCAATACGCTTGCACCGTCCGGTGAAATAATTTGAGCAGATATATGCATGTTTGTTCGATATACGCACAAACGAGGAACATTTAAAAGTTTGATTTTTGCACGAGCTTTCTTTCCTCGTCTTATATGCGCTGCTTTCTTACTTTTGCTCATAATATTTTCTCTAACAATGCCTTAATCTATTCGGTTAATGAGGACGTTCAGTGGTGCTGTAGATTCAGACAAAAAATAAAATTTTAAAGCGCAGTTTACATGCTAGTAAATGAGCATTTAAAATTTTATTTTTTGTCTGAAGATGCAGCGCTAATGGACGTCCTCCAAAAAAATGCCAAATAATTACTACTTCTTCTTCGTTTCCTTTAAAACAACTCGTTCGTCACTATACCGAACGCCTTTACCTTTATATGGCTCTACCGGTCTAACTGCACGAATATTTGCAGCAATCTGACCGACTAATTGCTTATCAATGCCTTTCACAAAAATTTCCGTTTGCGTCGGCATCTCAATTACAATACCATCCGGTATTTCAAAAATGACCGGATGAGAAAAGCCTAAACTTAAATTTAAATTTTTCCCCTGCATTTGCGCACGATATCCAACACCCACCAAAAGTAATTTACGCTCAAATCCTTGACTAACACCAATAACCATATTATTAATGTTTGCGCGTGTTGTCCCGGAAATAGCGCTCACAAAAGCTTTGTCCTGTAATTGTCTGAACAAATTCCTCTGTTTTACTTCTTTTTTAGGGTTCACTATTAAATTATCATCTTGGTGTGTTACTTCAACAATGTCATGAACATTATATTCCAATTGCCCCTTAGGACCTTTGGCTATAATTTTTTGCCCTTTAATGTCTAAATTAACATCTTTTGGGATGATAACTGGTTTTTTCGCAATTCTTGATACCACGTATTTTTCCTCTTCTATTCAACGTAGCAAAGCACTTCGCCACCAACATGTTCGGCACGAGCCATGCGATCTGTTAACAACCCTTTGGAAGTTGAAATAATAGCAATACCCAAACCACCCATAACTTTCGGTAGCTCCTCACAGTCTTTATAAATTCGCAATCCCGGTCGGCTCACGCGTTTTATTACGCTGATAACCGGTTTACCTTGAAAATACTTTAATACTATTTTTAAAGTTGGCTTTTTTTCATCACCTGTTACTTGATAATCGGCAATATATCCTTCATCTTGTAATAATTTCGCAATAGCGCTTTTTAATTTCGCTGAGGGCATAGAAACTTCCGGCAATTTAGCCATTTGCCCATTACGAATTCTTGTCAGCATATCCGCAATCGGATCTTGCATACTCATATCTTTAATAACCTCTATTAATGTTCTATTTCATTTCAAAATGATAAATTTTGTATTTGTTGGGCTGCGCTTAACAAACATACTGCGTTTTTTACTGCGGCATCTCGCAGATTCATAGATGTCATGTAGGGTAGACCCTTGCGGTCGCCTAAGCCTTTGTTACTGCCAAATTGGGCGACCGCAAGGGTCTACCTCTACATAAGATCTACCTTTTTCTTTCCGTCTTCTGAATTCCGTCTTCCAGACCCAATCACCAACTCGCTTTCCTCAAGCCAGGAATATAACCCGACATTGATAATTTTCGCAAACATAGCCGACATAAACCAAACTTTCTATAAACAGCATGAGCGCGACCGCATACTCGACATCTGCTTTGTATGCGTGTCGGATGAGAATTTCTGGGGATCGATTGCAGTTGTTGCTGAATCTCCCAAGGAATTTCGCCTTTCACATAAGCTTCACGCCTTAAGCGTTTTAATTCTTCACGCTTCGGACGATATTTTTCTTCCAATCGTTGTCGTTTTTTATTACGCGCAATTATTGATTGCTTTGCCATAATTATTTACCCTGACTCTCTAGTTCGGAAAAACGTTCTTTAAATGGAAAATTGAACGCCGATAATAAACCCCAAGCTTCTTTATCCGAATTAGCAGTCGTGGTTATTGTTATATCTAAACCACGAATCGCATCAATTTTATCATAATCAATTTCTGGAAAGATAATTTGTTCAGATACCCCCAAACTATAATTACCTCGCCCATCAAATGATTTAGTGCTAAAACCCCGGAAATCTCTAATTCTCGGAAAAGCAATTCTAACAAGCCTTTCCAGAAATTCGTACATGCGCTCTTTGCGCAAAGTAACTTTACAGCCAATCGGCCAGCCTTCTCTTATTTTAAATCCGGCAATTGATTTTCTTGCATACGTAGCAATTGGCTTTTGTCCAGAAATATTAGCCATATCCAATAACGCGGCATCTATAATTTTTTTATCATTTACCGCCTCTCCAAGCCCCATATTTAAAGTAATTTTTTTAATTTTTGGAACAGCCATAACATTTTTATAATTAAATGCTTTCTGTATTTGTTTTATAATTTTAGTTTTGTATAACTTCTGAAAACTTGCCATCAGGCTATCCTCTATCAACATCCACAACTTCGCCAGAAGACTTGAAATACCTAACCTTACGTCCGTCTTCCAATGTGCGATATCCCACTTTACTACCTTTATTCGCTGAAGAATCAAATAACATAACATTTGAAATATCAAGAAACGCTTCTCTTTCTTGAATACCACCAGGCATGTTAGCTTGCGGATTGGGTTTCATATGCTTTTTAACTAAATTCGCCCCTTCAACTAAAACTTTTACATGACCGTTCTTAAATAATTTTACGCGCCTAACCGAACCGCGCCGGCCTTTGTCTTTACCCGCAACAATAATAACTTCGTCGCCTTTTTTAATTTTTGCTTTTAATCGTTCTGTAGCCATAAAAAACTATCCTTTAACTATAAAACCTCTGGCGCCAATGAAATGATCTTCATAAATGTTTTTCGCAGTTCACGTGTAATCGGTCCAAAAATTCGAGTACCCATCGGTTGTTTTTGATTATCCAAAATTACAACCGCATTGTGATCGAACCGAATCAAGGAACCATCCGATCGTCTAATTCCTTTTTTAGTCCGTACAACAACCGCATTGTAAACCTCGCCTTTCTTAACTTTACTTCTGGGCAACGCTTCTTTAATTGTCACTTTAATAATATCGCCAATACCAGCATAGCGCTGATGTGACCCGCCAAGAACCTTAATACACATGGCACGCCTTGCGCCGCTATTATCAGCAACTTCTAACATAGACTGTGTTTGTATCATTTAACGATTCTCCGAATTTTAATCTTTTGTCCCGCCTGTTTTATACAGGATCGGCAACTATATCATTTAATTAATTTTTTAACTAGCTTTTTTTACAATCTCAACCAAAATCCATGCTTTTGTTTTCGCTATCGGCGCTGTTTCTACGATCTTAACAACATCTCCAATACCGCAGCTGTTATTTTCATCATGAGCATGTATTTTAGTACTTCGCCGCATAATTTTACCAAAAATAGGATGCTTTACTTTACGAGAAATAACAACAACTATCGTTTTATCCATTTTGTCGCTGATTACTTCACCAACTAGCGTTTTCTTACTTTGCGTTTTACTCATCAGATGTACCTTTATTTTCTTCCTTTTCTCTCATAATG
>CBDVDN010000010.1:0-14179 GCA_965372775.1 uncultured Gammaproteobacteria bacterium | reverse complement strand
AAATATTTTCCCGTTCTGTGCGTAGTCCAAAATTTTAAAAACTAGCAACCAGTTGCGAGATAAATTAAAAATAGGATTCCTTTTTTCTTTGAATGCGATAGTTTACAAGAATCATGTGCTTTTAAGCGATGTTTTCCTAGGAAGAAAACAAATACGCCGGAAAACATACCCGTGGCACTTATTAAAAAAGCGTAATGATGCCCATATTCTATTCCGATATAGCCGCAAATTATCGGGGCTAATAATGCGCCGATATTTTTTGCGATATAATAAATGGTAAATCCGACCTCTCGCCCAACATCGTCATTTTTCTTATAAATAGCGCCAAATAACGGTGTAATACTAGGGGAAAAAAAACCACTACCGATAGCAACGATAGTCAAGCCAAAGATACACCTGTTGCGGTTGGTTCAAGGCTAGAATTAAATTCCCAATGCCCATAACAATTCCGCCTAATATGATTGAGTGAACTTTCCCTAGATATCGGTCTGATAAAACACCGCCGATGATGGGCGTAATAAAAAGTAAAGCAATAAATGATCCATAAATTGTAAAAGCTTTTGCATCGTTGAAATGAAAGGCAACTGGAAATCGGTTTAAATAACCGTTTAGTTTTGGTTCTAAAATTCTGTTTATATAGCGCATATTCCCCCCTTTTTCATGCAGATTTACGATGCTATCGCAAATCTGCATAGAGATTATGGCGCAAATAAGCAGCAAAACAAAGAAAAATCATGTAAATTTGTGATGCAATCGCAAATCTGCACGATTTTTATGGGTTATATTGATTAATATATTTTAAATTAAAATATCGCGAATCGATTCATTATTCCTAACCCCTGGTTCCTATCTTCCTAACCATTGCCGCACAGACTTTGAGTTCTGGGATTTTTGCAACGGGGTCGAGCTGATCGTTGGTCAGCATGTTGGCTGGACCTTCTGCAAAGTGGAACGGCATAAATAGAACGCCCTGCCCAATGTAATCCGTTAGTCTAGCCAATGTTTCTACTTTTCCACGACGCGTGATAACCTCAATAGTTTCTCCATCTTCGATATTTAATTTTTTTGCATCAGCAGGATGAATTTCGACATAGCTGGTCGGTGAAACTTGATTGATGACTGGAGATTTTCTTGTCATCGTGCCGGTATGGAATTGATAGAGATGTCTGCCTGTTGAAAGAATAAATGGATATTCCGCATCCGGCAATTCGGCGGGTTCTTTGAATGTTACTGCATGAAAAGTACCATTTCCTTTTTTAAAGTTTCCGTCTTTATGTAAATAAGGTGTGCCGGGATGTTCTTTGTCTATACACGGCCATTGCAGTCCGAGCGTTTCTAAACGGTTGAAAGACATGCCTCCGTAAATAGGCGAAAGCGATGCAATTTCGTCCATAATTTGGTTGGCATTTTCGTAATGCATCGGGTACCCCATTTTTGCAGCAAGTTCAGAGATGATTTGCCAGTCAACGCGCGCTTCACCTGGCGCTTTTACAGCTTTCCGAACACGCTGTACGCGGCGTTCTGTATTGGTAAACGTGCCGTCTTTTTCAGCAAAACATGCCGCCGGTAGAACAACATCTGCAAATTCAGCGCTTTCGGTTAAGAAAATATCTTGAGAAACTAAGAATTCAACCGATTCTAGCGCTTTGCGTGTGCGGTTAAGATTTGGATCAGACAGCGCCGGATTTTCACCCATCAAATAAAGCGCTTTGATATCATCTTTTTCTATTGCGTGTATGATTTCAACAACAGTTAAGCCTTTTTTGTCGGAGAGTTTTGCATTCCAAGCGTTTTCAAATTTTTGATGAATCGCATCGTCCTCTACGGATTGATAGCCGGGATACACATTTGGTAATGCTCCAAGATCACAGGCGCCTTGAACATTGTTTTGACCGCGCAAAGGATTAACACCGGTCGATGGTCTGCCGATCTGTCCAGTTAACATAGCTAAATTAGCAAGACTTAATACGTTGTCTGTTCCAGTCGCATGCTGCGTAATGCCCATGCTGTAAATAATGCTGCTCGTTTTCGATTGTGCATAGAGTCTTGCGGCTTGACGAATTTGATCCGCTGAAATGCCCGTGATTTTCTCTGCTTTTTCCGGTGTGCAGTCTTTTACAGCATTTGCCATATCTTCGTAGCCTTCTGTGTAGGCTTTGATGAAGGCATCGTTTGCTAAATTTTCTTCAATGATGGTATGCATCATGGCGTTGATTAATGCAACGTCTGTGCCGGGCTTTTGTTTGATATGTAAGGTTGAGAAACGTACTAAATCAATGCTCCTTGGATCAGCAACAATAAGTTTAGCGCCGTTCTTTTCAACTGCTTCTTTAACATTAAGCGCGATAATAGGATGCGCTTCCGTTGTATTTGAGCCGATAACAAAAATACATTCAGTATGTTTTAATTCTTCAATTGAATTTGTCATAGCACCGCTGCCGAAAGCTCTTGCAAGTCCAGCGACTGTGGAAGCATGGCAAAGCCGCGCACAGTGATCAACATTGTTCGTTCCGATGACTGCACGAATAAATTTCTGAAAGACGTAGTTGTCTTCGTTGGTGCATTTTGCCGAAGAAAGTCCGGCAATACTGTTTGCGCCGTGTTTTGCTTTTATGTTATTAAGTTTTTCAGCGATTAAAGTAAGCGCTTCATCCCATGTCGCTGATTCAAATTTCCCATTTCGCTTAATTAAAGGCGTTTTCAAGCGGTTTTCATCGCCGACGAACTGCATGCCGAATTTACCTTTAACACATAAATTTCCTTTATTTGGAATGTTTTTAATCTGACTGGTAATACGAACGATTTCGTTCGTTTTAGGATTAACGTTTAGATCGATTTGACAGCCGACACCGCAATAAGGGCATGTGGTGGTTGTTTTAGCTAGGTCTTTGCATTGTCCTTTTCCCATCGCCTGTCGGTCATATAATGCTGCGGTCGGACAGGTTGAGACACATTGTCCACACAGTTCGCAGGTGGAGTCATTTAACGGGATATCGGATGCCGTTGAAACTCTCATAGTGTTTGATCGCTCTTGAAAAGTTAACGCATGATTCATTTGAACTTCTTGGCATATTCGAACGCATCGACCGCAGCGAATGCATTTGTCGACATCATAAACGATAGCTTCATTGCCATCCGTATAGTTTTTAATCGGCGCGCTTTTTTTAGGCGTATTTAAAACATCAGAATCAATTTGATATTCATAGCCGTATTCTTGTAATTTACAATTGCCGTCTGCATCACACATTGTGCAGTTGTTGTTGTGACTATAAAACAGTTGTTCTAAGATTTCTTTTCTGGCTTGTCTGATTTCCGGCGTGTTTGTGCGTACAATCATATCGGGCTGAATTTCCAGCGTGCAGGAGGTTGCTGGATCGCGCTGTCCTTCGACTTCTACTAAGCAAAGTCTGCAAGAACCCGTTGGTTTTAATCGTGGGTCATGACAAAGTGTTGGAATGTGAACCCCGTTTTGTATGGCTATGTCTAGAACGGTTTGACTGGCATGCCCTGTTACTTTTTTATCATCGATTGTAAGCAAAATTTCTGACATTTTTTTGATCCTTGTAGAGATGTAAATAAATTGCCATATGTTAACTAATTTACGGTAAAGTTTCTATAACGCAGGCTGTGATTTTTTAAATGGCTATTGCATCAAGCCTTTAGTATACTTTTAAACTTTATTTTATAAGCAAAGGTAAATCATGCAGACAAAGAAAAAAAGCTTGGGTTTTTGGACGCTTATTTCTCTTGTTGTGGGTAACGTTATAGGATCCGGCGTGTTTTTGCTGCCGTCAGCATTAGCAAAATACGGTAGTATTGGCATAGTTGCTTGGATATTAACTTCATTAGGCGCTATTTGTTTGGCGCTGGTTTTTGCGCATTTAGGCGGAAGATATCCCAAAATTGGCGGACCTTATGCATATTGCCGCGAGGCTTTTGGTGATTTTTTAGGCTTTCAGGTTGCTTATAACTATTGGATTGCGGTTTGGGTTGGCAATGCAGCGATTATTGTTGCTTTAGTTGGTTATTTAAGTTTCATCTTTCCTCCGCTTGTACATAATCATGTTTTATCTTTTGTGACCGCTGTAACGATATTGTGGGTTATTACCGCAATTAATGTGGCTGGCGTACGGCAGGCAGGCTTTGTGCAGCTTGTTATGACAATTTTAAAACTAGTTCCGCTTATTTTAATTCCATGTGTGGGGCTATTTTTCATTCATCCTCATTATTTAGCAGCGTTTAATATTTCACATCATTCCAATATTGGTGCATTGACCGCAACGGCAACATTAGCTTTTTGGTCATTTATAGGCATAGAGTCTGCTACAGTTCCGGCGGATGATATTGAAAATCCAAAACGGAATATTCCTAGGGCGACTATTGTTGGCGTGTTAATTGCCGCTTTAATTTATATTTTTGGAACTGTTACGATTATGGGTTTGATTCCCATGCATACCTTAGCAAATTCGGCTTCTCCGTTTGCCGATGCCGCTTATATGCTATTTGGAGAGTGGGGCGCCTTATTTATTGCGTTTGGCGCGATTGTTTCAACCTTGGGGGCGCTTAATGGATGGGTTTTAATGCAGGGGCAGATTCCGCTTGCCGCTGCGCGCGATGATTTGTTTCCAGCGCATTTTGCAAAGACCGCTAAGAGTGGAACGCCAGCGTTTGGTTTAGTCTTTTCCAGTATATTGATAACGCTTTTGCTGATCATGAATTTCAATAAAAGTTTGGTCAGCCAATTTACGATCATCATTTTGCTTGCAACATTTGCTTCTTTAATTCCTTATCTTTATACCGCTATGGCGGAAATTATGCTTTTGATTAGGGATAGAGAAGCGATGAATAATAAAAATTTTCGCAAACCGCTTATTATTGCTTTATTGGCGTTTGCTTATATTTTTTGGGCGATTATCGGATCCGGAGAAAGAATTGTATTTTTTGGCGCATTGCTCTTGCTAAGCAGCGCTCCTGTTTATGTTTGGATGTGTTCAGGGAGACGGAAGACAGGAAATGGGGTGGAGAAGGAAATTCGTTAGATTAATCAATCCTGCTGCAATTTTTCAGATATTGCCATTGGGGTTGGATAGCGCAGTACGATCCAATAGGATGATACGATAAATGTCATAATGGTTGCTGCTTGTATAAGAAAGGAAGCGGACGTTCCAATTATTCCGCTGCTAATGGCAACATAGGCGACTAATAAAGAAAATTCACTCATTTGTCCTAAACGAACGCCTACTTCCCAAGAGACTTTTCGAGATTCACGAATGTATCGAAATAATACACGAAATATTAAGGGTTTAAGCAATAATGCGGTAAGGGCTAAAACAGCAGCGGGCATGATGACTATTGGCAGGTAGTGAAAGTTGAAATTTGCGCCGATTGCAAAGAAAAACATAACTAGAACGAAATTACGTAATGGCTTTAAACTTTCGGCAATGTATGGAGAAATAGGGCTTGCCGCTAAAGCAACGCCAGCAATAAAAGCGCCGATACCTTGTGATAAACCGAGCAATCCAGCCAATTGCGCCATTCCCAGACACCAGCCAATAGCTAACAGGAAGATATATTCTTGTATACGAGAAAAGCGGGAGATCAGTTTTACTAAGATAAAGCGTTCTATTAAGAAAGCAATTAAACCCATCAGGGGTAATGAAACCGCAAGTAAGCTGATATGTGTCCATGAGAAAGCACGAGCGGAGTCCGCTTCTATTGCTAATAAAACTAAAATAGCGATAAAGTCTTGCAGCAATAAGACGCTGATCATGAGTTCACCGGTATGCCTGCGGTGTAAAATAGTTGTCGGTAGTAACTTTAATCCGATTATTGTGCTGGAAAACATCATAGCAGCGCTGATTAAAATACTATCGAGCTGAGAATATCCGAATAATATCGCGACAAGATAACCTATGGCCGCGAAAAGCAAAGCGCTTAACAGCGTTACAATTGTCATTTTGCGGAATAGGTGCCAAAGACTTTGAGGGTGAAGATTTAGACCAACTAAAAACAATAAAAAAACAATACCGATGCTGCCGATTTGTCTGATGAACGTCACGTCGCTGATGAGTTTCAATCCCCAAGGTCCTAGCAGCATGCCCAATAAAATATAGGCTACAAGCAAAGATTGCCGTGTGTAGAGCGCTGCTGTAGAAAGCAGCGCTGCTCCAAAGAAGATCAGAAAGATGGCGTAAATTATCATATTGTTATTATCGTATTATTCTTTTAATATGAGCGAATAGTTGTAAGTTGCTTGATCGCCGAGGTATTCAGCAATACGGATTAATCGGTTATATTTTGCAACGCGATCAGTTCGACTCAAAGAACCAGTCTTAATTTGCCCAGCGCTCGTTGCGACAGCGAGATCCGCAATGGTTGTATCTTCTGTTTCTCCTGATCGGTGCGAAATAACGGTGTTGAAATTAGCTTTTTTAGCCATATTAATGGCAGCAATAGTTTCTGTTAAGGTGCCGATTTGATTAGGTTTGATTAAAATCGAATTGGCTATTCCGTCATCAATCCCGCGTTTTAGGATTTTGGTGTTGGTTACGAACAGATCATCTCCCACCAATTGAAGTGAGTCGCCTAATTGATCTGTTAGCAATTTCCAGCCATGCCAGTCATTTTCAGCCATACCGTCTTCAATGGAAATAATTGGATATTGCTTAGCCCATTTTGCTAAGTAATCAACGAATTCTTCAGAGGTTAATTTTTTATTTTCTGAGTCTAAATGATATTTATCATCGTGATAAAACTCCGAGCTTGCAACATCTAATCCTAAGTAAATGTCTTTACCTGCTTTAAAGCCGGCACGCTCGATGGCTGTTAAAATAACGTCGATGGCTGCATCATTAGAAGGTAAGTTTGGCGCAAATCCGCCCTCGTCTCCAACGCTGGTATTGAGTCCTTTGCTTTTTAAAACAGCTTTTAAAGCATGAAAAACTTCGGCGCCGTATCGTACGGCTTCAGCGATATTAGGCGCTCCAACAGGGAGTATCATAAATTCCTGCATGTCAACATTGTTATCAGCATGCGCACCGCCGTTAATAATGTTCATCATAGGGAGCGGCATAACAAATGGCGCTTCCCCACCCAAATAGCGGAATAAAGGCAAGCCTTTTTCTTTGGCAGAAGCTTTGGCACAAGCTAAGGAGACAGCTAAAATAGCATTAGCCCCGAGACGTTCTTTATTTTCGGTGCCGTCCAGAGCTATCATTTTTTGGTCGATTGCATTTTGGTCATTTGCATCGTCCCCAGTTAAAGCATCAGAAATTTCATGATTAACATGTTCTACAGCGGTTAAAACGCCTTTGCCGTTATAGCGTTTGGCATCACCATCTCTTAATTCTATAGCTTCTCTTGCGCCTGTTGATGCGCCGGAAGGAACGCAAGCTGTTGATATGGTGCCTGAAGCTAATTCAATTTCAGCTTCAACGGTTGGATTGCCGCGGGAATCTAAAATTTCGCGACCATGAATTCTTTTAATTTCTGACATGATGTTAACCTCTGTAAAAATGTGTTATACCTCGTGCGGGTATGATCGTTATAATTTCTCTATTGCTTGCTGAATATCGCAAAGAATATCTGAGTGATGCTCCAACCCTGCCGATATTCTAATGGTTTTTTGTGAAAAACCAAACTCTTTTATTTCTTTTTCTAAATAAGAGCGATGAGTCATAAGTGCCGGAATTTCAACTAATGTTTCTGTATCGCCTAAACTAACAGCTAATTTTGCAAGTTTTAAATTATTTACAAAATTTTTCGCGGTTTCTGTGTCGCCGGCTAATTCGAAGCTGATGATGCCGCCAAAATTAGACATTTGCTTTTTTGCAACAGCATGGTTTTTGTGATCGGGTAATTCTGGATATCTGACTTTTTCTGTTTTTGGATGATTTAATAAAAATTCGACAATCGATTTTGCATTTTCTGCGTGTTTCTGCATTCTTAAAGTTAATGTTTTCATCCCTCTTAATAAAAGCCATGCATTGAAGGGGCTTATTACGGAACCTAGTTCGCACATGTAATTAAATTTCAAATCAGCTAAATATTCTTTATCTTGCGAAACAGCAATACCGCCAAGAACATCTCCGTGACCTGAAATATATTTTGTTACACTGTGTAGTACAATATCAGCGCCTAGTTCTAGCTGATCTTCTTCTTCACCGGCATGGATAGCGAGTGTTTCAAAATGTTGGTTTCTAGCGGGTATATTATGCTCCTCAAATATTTAAAACAGATTTAACAAAAGGAATGGTTAATTTTCGCTGGGACTCTAAAGATGATTGGTCTAGTTTAGCTAGCGCACGGAATAAAGCGCCCATGTTGCGAGGTAATCGATGTAATAAAAATAACGCGACTCCTTTAGAAAGAGTCAACCCCGCTTTATTTGCACGTTCGATTAGCGCTTGTAATTTTTGGTCATCTGATAATTCGCGCATATTAAATACAGCACCGCTTGAAAGACGAGAAATCAAGTCTGGTAGAGAAAGACCAAGGTCGTGCGGTGATCGAGTGCTGCTGACAATTAATCGTTTTCCCGCATTCTGTAAACGATTAAAACAGTCAAAAAAAGCCTCTTCCCATTTTGGATGTCCAACAATTCCTTGAATATCATCGATGCAGACGATATTTAATGATTCTAAATTTTCTAAGATATTTGGTTTTAATTCATTTGGTTTTGATAAGGATAAATAAACAGTTGTAAGCCCTATTTTATCTGCAGCATGATAACAGGATTGCAGTAAATGTGTTTTTCCAGCGCCTTTGGTTCCCCAAATATAGACGAAATATTCTCCTCGTCCGCCTGCAATAGTGTGCAGCGTGACAACCAATTGTTTATTGTTGCCTATATAATAATGATTGAAATCTATTTCTTCTTGTATTTTTAAATTTAAAGCTATTTGAGGCGTCTGCATAACTATTTCTTTACTCTTTTTTTCTGTTTTGAATAATAATAACTATTCAAATAATACTCATAAAAATTGCGTAAAAATACCATAATTACAGCAGAAGCGGGGACAGCTAATAATACCCCAGTAAAACCAAATAATTGTCCGCCAGTTAATACAGCAAAAATAACTGCAATCGGATGAAGACCAATACGATCACCGACCAACCAAGGGACCAAAACAAAACTTTCCGCCAGTTCGCCGATTCCGAAAACAAGACCTATCCAAAGCAGATGAGTCCAATCGTGAAACTGAAGTAATGAAGCAATAGCAGCTAATAAAATACCGGAAGTAAAGCCTAAGTAAGGAACGATGCTTAATAGTCCAGCTAATAAGCCGATCAATATGCCGACATCTAAGCCGATTATCCACAAACCTGTGCTGTAAATAATGCCTAAACAAATCATAACTAATAATTGACCGCGGAAAAAAGCTGCTAAAACTTCACCGCAAGCATTAATTATTTTTACAATATTTTTTTCCGAGGCGCGCGGCAATAATTTGCTGGCAGCATTCGTTACGCGATCCCAATCGCAAAGTAAATAGAAAGTTAATACTGGAATTAAAAATAGAGCCGTTATAAATTGGATGAGCGCCATGCCGGAATGAGAAACCATTCGCCATATATTGGACGTAATCTTATTGCTGCCGCCTAAATAATTTAATAAAGCTTTTCTGAAATCATCTAAATCAATAGAGGCACGTATATGAAAATGTTCGTTTAGCCAAGGCCACAGTGTTTTTGTGAGCCATTCCGATACTTTTGGAATCTGTTTTAACATAATGACAATTTGTTGTTCTAGCAAGGGCAATATCAAGAAAACAAAGCAGAATAAAACGAAAGCAATGATGAGAAAAACAACAATAACAGCCAAGATTCTCGGGAAATGCCAAGCAGTTAGTCGGCCTACCAAAGGGTTGAAGAAATAAGCTAACAAAATAGCAATTAAAAAAGGAGTTAGTACGGGCGCCAATAAATAGATCAATACGCATAATACAACGGATGCAAAAATTATTAGCCATTGTTGAGAAGTTGTCATAATTATATTCCTTCCAGCCTATAGTATAAGGTTTGTGGTTGTTGACTGTTTGGATTGTCGTCTGATATCGGCTGCAATAAATTGCCCAATCGTATATTACGCATTAGTCTTTCAACGCTGCTCGATAAGGTTAGATTAAAGCTTGCTTGAGCGGACGAAATATTGAGTGCTTCGGTAGTTATAACATTGGGTAATCCACGCAAATAACGTATAACTTTGGCATAATCTGCTATGCCTTGTAAGTTTTCAACAGTTAAAGAAACTGTATTATGAGCCGTATTGTTTTTTGATATGGCGTATTGACTTGCCAAGGTATTGGCGATATTCCCGATTCCTGCTCGAATAATTTCGTTTAGATTGCTGCCGTCTATCTCCCAGCGCATTTTTTCATGATTCGATAGTAATAACCAGTGTCCGATCATATTTGCCTTGTTTGAAGTATCAATGCGAACAATTAGAATCGCATCCGGATTATACCGAGAGGAGGCTTGTTGTATTGTGGGGATAAAGGTCATCCAAACATTCGTTGGGTTGATTTTTTGTAAATCTGTTAAATCGAGCATGGGAAAGATCAGAGGAAGTCCTCGATTTGAAGCATTTTGAGATAAGGATGCTGTGACGGCGTGTGTTGAATCGTTTGTGATTAAGGTTAAGCTTTTATCATTTTTTATAACGACCCAAGTCAAAATTAAATGTCGATTTTTCGTCCATACGCTTAATCCGGACTTAGATAGTAATTGATTGATAAGCGTTTGAGAAAAACGAATGTTAAGCAGCCATGGTTTGTCTGGGTTTGGTGTGGATGTATAACTAAATTCTGAAACATAACGCGCAGCATTATTTAGCGCATCTTTAATTTTGGGAATAGCGACGATATTTGTATGTCCGTTTACTTTAATTAAAGTTTGCTGCAATGCGGCTGATATGGTTTTACTGCGTTCTTGAGATGAATGAGATGCAACAGGTATTTTTGCCGAATAAAGAGATGATACGACAATAGCATGTAGAGTTAGCGCATAGCAACACAACAATAAGGCAATGAAGATATTAAAAAATCTGTTAAACATGCTGTAAAGGTTCTCTTTCGTTATATCTTTTTTTACAAATGCGTATGGTACAATAAATAGAGAAGGATTTGCATAAAATTATTTGCATTTTGGATTTTTCAGGTATACTTGCAATTTTCGAGTATTTTAAATCAAAAGGAGAGCGGCGTGATTAAATCAGAGCTTATGACCAAAATTAGTCAAACACAGCATCATCTTTCGGAAAGAGATGTAGTGCTTTCCGTCAATGCGATTGTAGATTTAATGACTGAAACTATGTCACAAAAGAATGGACGTATTGAAATACGAGATTTTGGAAATTTTAGTTTACGGTATCGCGCCCCAAGAAAAGCACATAATCCTAAGACTGGAGAAGCGCTTACTACAGAAGCTAAGCATGCCATACACTTCAAGCCAGGCAAAGGAATGAAAGAACGTATTAATGCCTCCAGAGGCACTACGCCTATTCATTATGATTCTGAAGAAAGCGAAGAATAAAAGGCGCTATACCGCGCGAGGTATAAAAATAATATTATGTTATGCCTTTGGCAGTGTAACGCCGGTTTGACCTTGATATTTTCCGCCGCGATCTTTATAAGATGTTTGGCAGACCTCATCGGATTCAAAGAAAAGAATTTGCGCAACGCCTTCGTTAGCATAAATTTTAGCAGGCAAGGTGGTGGTGTTTGAAAACTCAAGCGTAACATGCCCTTCCCATTCAGGTTCTAATGGCGTGACATTGACGATAATGCCGCAGCGGGCGTAAGTTGATTTGCCTAAACAAATAGTTAAAACATTTCGAGGAATTTTAAAATATTCTACTGTTCGGGCTAAGGCAAAGGAATTCGGCGGGATAATGCAAACATCCGATTTAACGTCTATAAAACTGTTAGGATCGAATTGTTTTGGGTCGACAAGTGCGGAATTAATGTTGGTAAAAATCTTAAATTCATCAGAGCAGCGAACATCGTAGCCGTAGCTGGATGTACCGTACGAGACAACTTTGCCGGTATGGTTGGTTCGGACTTGTTCAGATTCGAATGGTTCAATCATTTTGTGTTGTTCAGCCATACGGCGAATCCATTGATCGGATTTAATGCTCATTTCTAAACCTTAATTCGGAGTTTTAATTAGCCAATCGAAATATATGATCCTTCTGTTTAAATTCTTTTTTTGATTTAAAAATCAACATATTGCATTCGCTAATCTATAAATACTTAATGCTTCATGATAAGCTATCAAGCCTGTCATTCCCGCGAAAGCGGGAATCCATATTCTAAAGTGCTCGCACTAAAAAAAAGATAAGATGATCTTTGGACTATAGATTCCTGCTTTCGCGGGAATGACAATCCATATTTTCCATAACTTATTGAACGGATATCGTTTTTTTCTTAATAAAAACCCTGAACAGGGGTTTTCTATGCCTTTAGATTTAATTATGATAATGAGTAATTTTATACACATTTTGCCCGAATACCAGCTTTTTATGAGAATTTTCATATGCAGAATAAAGTAGCTTTTTATTTGGAAGAAGGTGAGTTTGCCGAAAGGGCAAAAGCGATTGCGAAAAAGCTAAATCTTCCTATTTTAAATGAGATAACCGCTGATTTTCCTTTTGTGCTTTGTTTGGGGCATGATGGGTTATCATTACGATCGACTGAAACGAAAAGGATGAAGCCGCTTCGCGTGGATTTTACAAGCAGACAAGCGCTTTATCGATTTCGTGCGGCAAGTAGAAAAGTAGAGGCGATTGCAAAAGCAGTTGGCTTGAAACGTAACATTACGCCGATTGTTTTAGATGTGACGGCTGGATTAGGGCAAGATGCTTTTATTTTGGTTGTGTTGGGATGCCAAATGACGTTAATAGAACGTTCTCCTATTGTTTGTGCGTTATTGGAAGATGGTTTGAACAGGGCAAAAAAGGATGCGAGAGTTTGTCATGCCGTAGAGCGCATATGCCTTATTGAAGGAGACAGCATTCAATATATGCGGACATTAAAATCTAAGCCGGATGTTGTGTATATTGATCCGATGTTTCCAAAACGTAAAAAGCAAGCAGCAGTTAAAAAGGGAATGGCGATATTACAGGCGTTGTTGATAGATGCTGTAGATGTGAAGCTTTTGTTTGATGCCGCCATTGAAACTGCAAAAAATCGTGTGGTAGTTAAACGTCCTCGCCTTGCGGAATTTATTGCAGAAACGAAGCCTTCGTTTAGTGTTCAAGGAAGCAGTTCTCGGTTTGATGTTTATCTTTTATAGCGTGTGCGGAGATATTCAATAATTGGGGGTAGGATTGAGATAATAATTATGACCAGTATAACGAATGAAAAATTCTTTTGTACAATAGGGATATTACCAAATAAATAACTGCCGTAAACCAGCAAGATTACCCAGAAGAATGCACCAAAAAAATTATAAATCATGAACTTAACAAAGCTCATTTTACCTATGCCTGCGACAAATGGCGCAAATGTTCTAACAATCGGAACAAATCGCGCAATAATGATAGTTTTTCCTCCATATTTCTCAAAAAAACGATGCGTTTTATCCAAATAAGATTGCCTAAAGAAAAAAGATTCTTTTTGTCGGAAGATTAAATGTCCTAGTTTTTTTCCAATCCAATAGTTCGAAGTATTTCCTAAAAAAGCGGCGGCGATGAGCAAAGCAAGCAGTGCGTAAACATTTAAAGCGCCGGTTGCGGCAACAGCGCCGGCAGCGAATAACAATGAATCACCGGGCATGATAGCCGTTACAACTAATCCGGTTTCACAAAAAATAATCAAGAATAACAGGACATATACCCATATGCCGTATTGTGCAGCAAAAGCTGGCAAATAAGCATTCAAATGAAAAATAATATGAAAAAATTTTATAATGTAGTCCATGCGGGTAAATCATTTAATAAAAAAAGATTAGCGTAGCATAGCAAAATAATTCTAAATCACATAATGTAAAAATAAAATAGGGTGAGATTAGCGGTGATGCAGCACATTATGCTGAATATATACCTCGCGCGGTCATAATTGGATAAAATACATCAATGTATTTTGCTGCTTTACGGCGCACTTCGTGCGTCAAAATTTGGATATGGTGTTAATGTGCATGTAAAATTGACCCCCTAAAGCCCAAAAGTTGCATTGAAAAT
>CBDVDN010000009.1:0-14421 GCA_965372775.1 uncultured Gammaproteobacteria bacterium | reverse complement strand
TTTTTGAAAGTTCATGCCGCTAAATCAAAATCATGACCAAATGGGACAGGCTCTACCTTAGCACAGCAAATAAAATGATAGATTGTTATTTGCAAACACCAAAAGTAAACATAAAAAAACTTTTTTATATCATCCTCCCTCTACTCGCTTGCAATTGGATTGTTAACAATAAAACCATGCAGCCGACACCCTTTAAAAAAATATTCATTAAACGTGCGCTGCCTGATTATATTTTCGCTTTTATAAATGATCTTTTAATAGAAAAGAAAAAAACCAGTGAAAAAGATGAGATCAAACTCCCAATTAAATTTTCTAACTGGCTTAAAAAAGAAACTCAAAATGTTAAAAACGCTGCTAAACACATTCCACACGGGGGAAAAACTGGCTGGAATGCTTTAAATCAGATTATGCTATCCTTTGTAAAAATATAATTTCCGAAATTTTATATGCGCTCCTTGCTTTATTCTACCAGCTTAAGCGAAGCAAAACCGACTGTCTTCACTTCTTGCGCTTTAACCGTTCCGGCGTATTTAATTGATGAAAATCCAACAACTTTACCCGTCAAAGTGCCACCCGCCATATTTAAAGAAACAGCCGACGCACCGGCAAAGCTAATATGCGCGTTTTTTACTTTACTACGCATTAAATTAAAGTGCGAAGCCCCCGCGCTTTTCAACCGCAGATTTTCAATGTAATTGTTTTTGCCATAAACATTTGTAGCGCCGGCAGAATCTATTGTGAAATTTTTCGACTTAAAGCCGTTAAATAAAATTTTAGCCGCACCGCCAGTTTTTATTTTATTTAATTTCGGTGTTGTAATAACTGCGCGTAATCGATAATCTCTGAAAACACCTCGCGGCACATCTGCTAAATATAACTTTAATTCACCATTGACGTTTGTAACATTTATATAAGGCTTGATCGCTGGCGAAGCCTTAAGTTTAAGGCTATAGTGCTTCCCATGATGAATTTTGATATCCCATGCCCCACCAATTGCAACTTCGTTAAATGGTTTTACTATCGGAGACATTAATATGTGGCTAGAATTTTTACCATTTGTAATTGTCGGCGTTTGGATAATTACATGACCAGGCATCATGATTGCGTGCAAGAAATAAGACCTTGCAATAATTGCCAATAAAACAATTACACTGATGATAATACCGAATACCGAAAATAGAATTTTATTACTCGTTTTCATATTACTCTCCAAAAAATTATTGCTTGCTGATTCGAGCTGCGCCGGATGTCTCACCATTCACATTAGATGTGCCGCCAGTATACTTAATCGTCGCGGCGCCTGATAATCTCCCCATTAGCGCTCCCCCATCCATATTTAACAAAACGCTACCATCGCCTGATATAAAAATATTCGCATTCGTTATTTTACTTTTATTAAAGTTAATTTTAGAATCTCCAGATCCTTTTACAGTAAATGTCTTAAATACATTATTCGCTCCAAAAACATAACTATCTCCAGACACTTTAAGATTAAACTTATCGCCCGCAAAATTACTAAGCTTTATTTTTGTATCACCGCTGCAATGAACAGAACGCAGCTTAGGCATTGTGATGATCGCTTTCAAATTACTGTAGCTGCTGCTGAACAAACTAAAACCACCGCTTTTTAAGCCTATATGTAAAATCGATCCTTTCTTATAAACATCTAACCGATTAATCACATTTCCGGGAACAATCAATGTTACATTGTAATTATCCCCTTTATTAACAACAACATTCCAATCTCCTGAAATTTTAAGACTATTAAATGTCTTGATTTTAGGTCGAATTATTGTTGTCCCTAACGCATATGCCTGTAAATTAGCAAGACATAAACCTAATCCAATAATAATAATTAATAATGTAGAAAATTTTTTCATAACATATTTCTTCTTTAATTTAAAAACTTCTTTAACATGGAGAAATCAATATTTAACAATTTCGCCTTTCTAACAAACCCTGGAATTTCTCTTTTAACAAACTGTTCCTTTTTTAATTGCAGCGTTTTTTTATGACCATCTTTCGACAGAAAATAACCAATACCGCGCTGTTTATAAATAATGCCTTTTTCTTCAAGATAAGTGTAAGTCCGCATCACCGTATTTGGATTAACTTCAACACTTACTGCCATTTCACGAACTGACAGAATTCGCTCATCGGACTGCCATTCTTTCCTTAAAATTTTTTCACAAATATAATCCGCGATTTGCAAATAGATAGCTTGATTATTATTAAATTCCATAATCACCTATCCTCACATTCTTTTAATCGCTGATAAGAAACAAGCCAGCAACATGGCGTAATTAACGCCCAAATCAACAAATAAAGCGTACTGGCAAAAGAAAAAAGATGCAGATCAGAAAAATTAGGGAAAATAAAAAAATGCATAAAAATATGCTTAAATGTGAACAGTGAAATAAAAAAACCAAATATCGTCAACACAATTCCTATCAAACATAACGCCAAGATTGTTTTAATTAACGAATGTTTTTTAAAATAAATAGCGCCTAAAAAGAATACCGATTGAAGAACAGCATATTGTAAAATGTACCGCCAGATCGTTGGGTTAAACGGATTAAAAAGCACTAAATGCTGTCTAAAAATAAGCGAAGTCAGCAACCCAATAACCCAATAAATCACAGAATAAACAACCAAAGCCCCAACAGCAAAACCTACAGAAGTTAACAGCAAACGGCTTAACCATTTTTCTAAACTAGAAGCCGGCAGTGTTAATAAAAAATAGGCTTGCTTTTTATCATGAACATCTCGAAAACACGCGCTCGTCACCCAAATACCGCCCAAAAATAAAATCAAATAATACATAGATGGATGATTATTAATTGAATGAATATTAAAAGGGGATATTAAATTATACAAAAGCAAAATAGCTGCGATAGTTATTGAGGTTATCAAAATAGCAGATTTATTGATATAAACATCTCTTTTTAACAATTTAAATAATCTGTTTGTTGCTAATATACTCATCATCCCCCCCTTTCCGGAAAAAGCCTCTGAATTTTATTCGGATTGTTCATTACGGCATTAAATAAAGTTTCTAAATTAAGAATACTCTCTTGTTCAGTTTTGTTTTCTGTAACCGTAATAAATCCGCCCTGCACTTTTTCGCAATACAAAACTTCATCCCCAACAGGTTCTTGAAATGTTTTTTCAAAATATAAATGTTTTGAGATGGCTTCTACAGATGCTTTAAGAACGATTTTTCCATTATCTAAAATAACAATTGGATCAATCAAATTTTCCATATCCCGAACTTGATGTGTAGAAATGATAACGCTTCGCGCATCATCAATAGAAGCAGCCAATAATTTACGAAATTGACTTTTGCTAGGGATATCCAAACCATTAGTCGGCTCGTCTAAAATTAACAACTGTGTATTCGCTGCCAAACCAAAAGCAACCAAGAACTTCTTTTTTTGTCCGTATGACAAAGCCGATAACTTTTTATCCTTGTCAACCTCAAACTCTTTAAGATACTCATCAAAGGCATTAATATTAAATTTCGAATAAAAAGGAGAATATAAATTAATATATTCAATTGCAGTTAATGCAGAGGTATAAAACTCCTCTGGAATAAAAAATATTTCCTTTAAAAAATCCGGATGCCTCTGTTGGGTTTTTTTACCATTGAATTCAACGTTCCCTTTTTGGGGAAAAATCAACCCACACATAAGCTTAAGTAATGAAGTTTTCCCCGCTCCATTTTTACCCAAAAGCCCATAAATATTTCCTTCTTCTAATGTCAAAAAAAGATCGGAAAATAACTCGCTTTGTTCACTATATCCAAAGCACAAATGGTCAAAAATTATCATAAACGCCTCATTCGCTAGTGTATTATGTATCTAGAACACTAGGATAGCAGGATTTTTTACTTTTGCAACAAAAATTTTCTTTTTTGTTATGCCATTGATTGTATTGAAGATTTTAAGGGCTGGCGCGAATGCTTATCTTTGCTTTCCAGCATAAAAGGCTTTTTTATTTCCATTCTGTCGTTGCTACTTTCAGCGCGGCATGTTATTATTTTTTCAGTACAAGCAACTGTCGAGACAACACGATGACTTTTGAAATTTTAAAAACAAGCGCCAGCCGAAACAAAGCGCTTCCGCTTATAGAAATTAGTAAAATCTTATCTTCTCAAAAAACAAAGTCTACTGTTGTAAAGTCGCCGCTTCGTTATCCTGGAGGAAAATCCAGAGCAGTAAAAATAGTACGTTCATTAATTCCATTTGTACACTCATCATGTTTATTGGTAACTATACCGCCCGTGGTATAGTTTACACTCTTTTTTCATCGACGGCTTTTTCAAAATCCGCAACGATATTTTCTGTGATTTCAACTGGTGATAAAAAAAATGAAGACTTTACACTTTGACCTATGGCGTTTCTTGCCGCCGCACATACGTCATCGGCATGAGGAGCATCAAAAGAAAATCCATCCTTTATTTTTTTCATTGACGCATGAGGAATTGATCTCATCCCTTCCTTGAATCCTTCTCTTATTTCTCTTTTCCTGCTAGCCTCTAATCGATTGATTTCTTTATTGATTGCTTTCATAAAAACTGTTGCTTCAGCGTCCAAACAAATTACCTTATATGCCGAAACAGTGAGCGCTTCCTTCGCGGGAATATATTTGATTTCATATTTCATGGTGATTCCCTCACATGTAATTGCCGAATGTAAGATATAATATAACACTTATAATTGTTATCGTGAAAACTTATGGCGTTATCTGTAAGAATACTCCATCGCGATGGGATTTTCAAAGGAGGAAAGCACAATTCCCCCCGTCTATTTGCCCGTGCAAATTTACTTCACACACGGAATTTAAATGGTTAAAAAACATTAGCAACAGCATGTGCTAATTGTTTTTCTAAGGCTACCTGCGCTTCTTTAAATTTCAAGTTCACTTTGTCTGCGGTACTCACAACACGTACACGATATTGCATCCATGATGAACTACCGGACAATCGAGTAACTTGGCTTGAACCCATTCCCTGCTGCATCGCTGCTGTTGTAACAGACTGTGCATAAACGCCTTTAGGCAATCTTTCGGATATCTGTATATCTGTGATCATGGTATAGGTCGTATCCGTAATTAAGTCATTCGTTACCGCGCCAAAAACCCCACCGATTAAACCGCCACCAATGATTGATTCATTACTGCCGTTAACCAGTCCGCCTGTCGCCGCACCTATCACGCCACCAGATAATGCGCCACCAAAACCATCCGATAGATAATTTTCTGCGGCTGATTGTGATGATTTTCCAATTTTTAAGATGTTTGCCTGTAACAAATAATGTGCATTGTTCGACGATCTCACAACCCTGTAACCCTGCGATTTTACAGCCGATATAACGAGCAGTTTTACATTATGTAAGGATTGATTCGATGTATTATGTATATCAACATAAATCGTTTTTTGGCTTTGAGGAACCGGCTTTAAAAATACGCTTTTACTCATTTTTGTTTGAACATCTAGATTACGATGCGTAATAGCCGTATTCATGGCAGCACATCCTGATAATCCAATAATTGAAACACTTAAAAAAAACATTTTTACTGATTCCTTTATCATAGTTTTCATGAAAATTTTCTCCTTTGTTAAGTTAAAAAATTAATTGCTTTAAGCAATTTTTAAAATGTCCCACCCCTCCGCAAAAGAACAAAACCTTTCATAAAGTAAATATTCGTTTAACCCGTTATTGAGATCCTATGTAGGGGCGACCCTTGCGGTCGTCCAAATAGGCAGCCGCAAGGGCTGCCCCTACATAGCATCTACGAATCTGCAAGATACTATAGAAAAATAATGGGTTAACCGAATATTTACTTCATAAATGCAGCAATTCATTAACAATCCAAGACAAAATATTTTGGACAATAATTACTTCGTAAAGCAGGCAAAGCAAAACTGCATAGCATCTACGCGAATACCTTGCAATCAACTCTTTTTTTATATCTAATTGTTTTGATAAAATTCGATTCGTTAGTTTGGGGTAAAAGAAAATAAAAATTATCATCATAAAATAACGCCAAATCATAAAACTGAGATGATGGCTTTTTATTGCGTTTGCCACTGCATTGATACGATCAGCATGTTCAACCATCACACCACCTAACAATACAAATACAATCAATATGCCAATAATAAAAAAACTGTATTTAATGATTTTTAACATAATCCCGCTCTTTCACAATCAGCCAATTTTAGGCGGCACTATAATTCTCGAAGCAGCTCCTTTTCCTCCTTTCATTAGCCCAAATCCGCCTATTGAATTTTTGCTGTCGTGCCCGCCTCCTTTTCCGAATTCACCAAGCGATCCATGCGAATTCATAAACCCCATACCCATTTTTATCCCCGCCCACCCAGCAACAAGCAGCCATATGAAAGGGATAAAAATATAAAATATCGCAATCGTCATATCGACCAAATTTTTTTCCGGATTAACCGCCGATTCAGCCATGTTTTTTATAATTTTAAATGCGCTGTCATGCAGCGAACCTTCACCCGCTCCATATAGCGCATGTAATAAAAATTGATCTATCCATGTCACCCAATGCCATAAGAAGCTACAAAACGTAATGCTGAATAAATAAATCGTCGCAATAATACAAAATCCTAATGAATAACCCGACATAGGGAGCGCAACAGCAAGCAGCATAATAACTGCAGATAATAAAATGGACTGAATGACGGGCAACGCATTTAAAATAATATGAATTTTTGGATACTCTTCGAGCGCTATTGTGTCGGACTGTAGTGTGCCGCGCCATTTACCAAAGAAATGATTCATACCATGCCGATAGCTTTCTTCTGTTATATATCCCGAATTAAAAAAGCTGCCGCCGGTACTTTTTTCAATCATCGCGCGAATTGCCGCATCTTGAACGAGTTGTTTATCACCGGAAGTTTCAAGCTCCGCTAATGCTTTTTTTGGTTCACTTTTTATTTGATTATATAAACGTGTCCTTAATCCATGATTTTGATTCTGCCACCAGTTTAAACATGACGGCGCGCCCCATTTTTTTGCACCGACTTGTCCTTGTATTTGATCTGCCGGCGTGTCAGCATTGTAAGGAAATCCTTTGACCGGCGACGCCGCATATAAAACATTATAAAATCCAGAAACTGTTTGAAATATTTCACTGCCTATCCAAGAAACATCGTCCTGTCCATATGTTTCCTGCGCCCGTTTGATCTCGCCCTGCTGCTGCTCTGTATCATTTTCATAAACATATTTTTGGTAAGCCGGTAAGTAACATTCTTTATAGTATCGTTTAACTTCTGATTTTAGTGTTGGAGACTGAATAGTTGTAAGATTTAGAGCGCTTTGTAAAGAACGTAAGTTAACAGCAGGACAGCTTATTGTGTCTTCTGCTTGATCCGTTACGCCATTCGATACGGCTAAGACGACATACCAAAGCAGCGGTACTTTTATGTCCTGCGGAATCGGCAATAGATTGTCGTAAGTCGTGCCGGTATGTCCGGGCGTTGCTGTCTCTTCTGATTTTGAGCAGGTCGGCTTGAAATGTAAAACCTGTGGATTGAGATTTACAGTAGGCACACCCGCAAATAGAAGCACTAAAAGCGCTGCAAGAATTTGATAAATAAAACGTCTCGTTCCGATAATGCCAGCGTTTTTTGCACCCATTGATAGAAATGGATTAATAAATGCACTATAGGCAATAAAGGCAAAAGGCAGCGCAAGAAATCCTAAACTCGCCATGATGCGCCACAAAGCATCATATTCCTGCCAGCCTAAAAGAATTGTGTATAACGATAAATAACCTTGAACGCCCATTTTTTTACTCCTTGTTTTTCTTAACTGCGCCGTTCTCCATAAGCGGCGGCGTATTGACTGACGGACGAATGGAAGCACTTGCTGATTCTTGCGCATTCTCTGCATTCATTAATGTTGAAATCGTTTTGCCCACAAATTCTTCGTTATCCTTTGGACTGTTGCGCAGATCATTAATGAACTGACTTAATCGGTTTTGAACGTTTTGAAGATTGTCATGCGCCGCATGATTGGCATAAATAGGCGGCACTTGTGCGCCAACTTCTAAGAATTGTAAAA
This sequence comes from uncultured Gammaproteobacteria bacterium, assembly GCA_965372775.1. Taxonomy (GTDB): domain Bacteria; phylum Pseudomonadota; class Gammaproteobacteria; order UBA12402; family UBA12402; genus CBDVDN01. Next base: position 6,328 of record CBDVDN010000009.1, on the reverse strand, counting down.
TAAGCTTGGCTTTGTCAATCACTCGCGCAACAGCCACCTCTTCAGAAACTTTGTTTATGTAAATTGCCTGCATTAAAGGATTGGTTTGTTTGCGCAGCATTTGAATAACTGCATTATTTAAGAGGATTTTTGGAGGCGAAACCGCTTTTAAATTCTGAATATTAATTTTGTCGCTGCCGTCAACGAGGTTTGTGAGTTTTTGCTTAATAGTTCCTGTTTCATTTTGAACATCATTAAGTAATCCTCGACCCGGAACAGAGGTTTTTTGTCCGCCGGCGTAAGTCGTGATTTTTTGTTCGCCCGCAACTTTTACTGCCCAAAGCGCTGCGGCTTTTGGATTTGAAAATGTATCAATAATTCTTGCGTTTTCTTGCGTTCTTTGCGGTGCGCTTGTATCGTTATAGGATCGATTTTTATCGATTAATACGTTATATCCGGCAATCACTGTATCCGAAGTTAAATCAATGACTGGCTGCCCTGCGCCGCCGGCATATAATCCACCACTTTTGGAAACGCCTTTTACCCATTCCACACCGCTTTTGCCATTATCTTGATTGATTTTGCTTTTGACTTGATTGATGTCCTGTGAAGTATCACCTAACAAACCGCTTTGTGCCGCTTGTGAATCCGCTAAAGACATATGATATTTCCATTGATCGCCAAGTGATGCTTGAAGCCAATCGTTATAAGGATTTTTACCAGAACCAACTGCGGAAACCATTTGCTGACAGCTTTTTGTTGAAACACCGAAATCAAATTGACCGTTTGCAATGCCATCCTGCATAAGCTTATAAAGTACTGGCATATATTGCGCCATTTTGTATGCGGGTAATTCTAACAAAGCACCTTTTGCATTGTTTATCACTTGCGTTTCCATATGCTCAAAGGATGCGCCAATATTATTGAGCGAATTAACGATACTCGCTTCTGGATCAAATACACCGCAGTTATAACCTAAGCCCGCATTGCCGTTTACATTTAAGTCGATATCCGAACTGTCCGGCGCATATGGTAACGGCGTAACATCTCCGCCGCCAATTTCATAATATAAGCCGCTTGTGTCTCCGGGGATTAGGCTGTCGGTTTTGATTGGTTCTTTTGCGTAAACCAAAAAAGGGATTATGGTTAATATAAAAATAGCAATTTTAGTAATTTTCATTTCATGTGCTCCATAAGAATTTTCCAGCCTTATCTTGAATACAGCCTTTATAATGACGCCACATAACAAAGACATAATTGCCTTTGCCTTTTACAAATTGCGATTCGTTTTTATCTCCGATACTGTATTCCATTACGCCAAATGTCTTTTTAGCCTCTGTTATCGCAACAGGATAAATTTCTTGAAACTTTACATTATTAAAATCATTTTCATGACTTGCCCAAACTTGACAATCATGCCCACAGCTTCCTGAGAGCAATGGATTATAAAGGTGCGCTGAATAATGCGTTGCAATATCTGCCGCTCTTAAAGCAATAACCGCAGCAGTTTTAAAATCGCCTAACTGATTAATTCTTCCTATTCTCGGAAAAATATTTCCCCATTGATCGATTAAATTGCCTTCTGTCCGAATGCCCGGAATTAAATATTCGGGATGCAGTAAATTTTCCATCATCGGATTGCGCCAAAGATAAGCATCAAGCAACGAAGAATAATAAGGCACATACGGCATTGCTTCTGAGGAAATAAATGCGAAAGGAAGTCTTGTTAGAAGGAACGGCAACGCTGGATTGCCGATAATGTCCGCCTCTTTAAATTTTTGCATCATGTCATTTGATGAACCGGCAGAGGACGTTCCAAAATCCAAAGCAGTATGCGCAGCATATTCAGCTTCTTTTTTGCCAATTTGATAATTGATCGGATCAATAATATTATTCGCGTAAATCCATGGGTTTTGTTTGTATCCATTATAAACTGAAATAACTGCGTCCGGCAAAAAATGATCGACTTTTAAAGTTGGAACAACCTTACACCACACCCCATGACATTCTAACCAAAAACACATACCGGTAATTTTGTAGTTTAAATAATTTCCAAACGGCTTGTGCAAAGCGCCTTCGACTGTTTTTCCAATGAGCGTTGCTGTATTTACTGGAGAAGATGAAAAGGATAAATTAGGTAACAGCATAATAAGCAAAGCAAATAGCAAACTTTTTGAGATGCATTTTAAATTTATGTTCATTTCCTGCCTCTTTGATTGCTTTTGTAAATCTCGTATGCTTCATCAAGATTCGTCGTTCCAAGAACTTTATAACCCCCGTTAAAAACAATTGCAGGAATTTTTTTAATATGAAACAGCAACGCTTTGTTAAACCCTTCTGCGATATGCTTATAAGTGATTTTGTTTGTCATAATTTGTTTTTTTGCCGCATTTACTGCTGCACCCTGTCCTTCTATTTGATAAATACGAGTTATCTTTTTATTTAGCGCATTGTTTAATAACTCAACTTGATCCAAGTCATAAATATTTATAATTGTCTCTTTAGGCAATGAATCCATTGAAAAAGATTTTTGTATTGCCCCATTCGTTAAAGTAAAAACATCAACCGTTAAAGGGGCGGCATACGCAGTGGTAAGCAATGTAATAAAGCTTATTGTTAATAAGGTTGTTATAATTCTCTTTGTTTGATTTACTGCTTTGCCACTCCTCTTTAAACAACTTCCCCATATCATGTGAAATAAAAACCCTGAATCTAAGATGTATTTTGTTCGACTTAGCTTCCATGGACGTCTGACGCGGGAGGTACGAGGATGTACCAAGGAGAACAAAATACATCTTAGATTCAGGTTTGATACTATCCACATGACATGGGGAAGACACATCCTACGCATACCATAAACTCCTAATCGCAGTTAAGTCATATTCTTGACCTTTTAATTTTTGTGCCATTAAAAGACTAGCTTCAACACTGTCGCAATTAAATTTTTCTTGTAACCTTTCACGTTCAGTATTTTCATCTGGATCAGTCATCGCTAACGCTAATATTTCTCGCGGCGGAACATTACGATAAAGATACGTTGCGCTGTTTGACATCATCAGCCCTTCGACATATTTCCTTTTTTCTTTTCTAAGCGAATGAATCATGCTGCTTTGTTCCGGCGTTAGTTCATTAAACTCCGCGATTTTCGTCCGCTCTTTTTTACTGCACCATAAGCAAATTAAATATTCCATCATCGATACAGCTTTTTTTGCATGATCTGGAAAATCCGCAACGTTTTGTGTGGCTACCCAAATCCATAAACCGACTTTCCTGCTCATTTTCGTGCATTGCACAAAACTTGCTGCTGTAATCGGTTTGTTTGTCACAATATGCACCTCATCCCCAAAAAAAAGCGTAAATCGTCCGCTTGAGCGATATTTTTCAGCTAAGGTCATGGTATTGTTCATCATAGTAATAAAAGCTAACGCGCGCGGCGCTTCATTTTCCGGTCGATCATCTTTGAATAGCCCCATTTCAAACCATGTGACATCCGCCTCAGGTAAAGATTTGCCTCTACGATTGAAATACATCGCATTGAGCGGTAAGTGAATAAACGCTCTAAGACCGTCCGCCATTTTGATTAATCGTTCCGCCTTAGCAGTATCGGCATGTGCTTTTTTGTTAATACATACTTGCGCCATAAGTTCTAAACTTTCCGCCAAGTCTTCCGGAATCATTTCATTAAAACCCATATCCAGCACTTTTTGTGCGGCATGTTTTATGGCTTCTAAAATTAAATATCTATCTTGCCGATTAAGATTATCTAATTCTTTTTTTTCACCGCCGGTTATCATGAGAATGGCTGCGGTAATAAATTCCATGAGATAATCACGGTTTTCTTGTGTGTTATTTTGCTTTTCTATTTGAACTGCTGCTCTTTCTTGATTTTTGAGTTTTTTATCTAATGTCTCGTCATAATCCGCTAAAGTTTGTTTTAAAATTTCAATTCGCTTTATTTGCTTTAGCATCGCTTTTGTTTCGGCAAAGGGATTGAGCGTGTAGTCCGGCATATCCATTTTGATTTCGATTTTATTTACTGAAATGCCTAACCGCTGCCAAAGCTCCACAACATTTTTAAAGGAGGCGCCAGCATCAACAATAACCATACGTGGAAAATAAACTGCCATGGTTTGCATGAGAAAAGCAGCGCTTTGATTGGATTTCCCCGATCCAGTCGTGCCCAATAGTAATCCATGCGCATTGTTTTGATAGTCTGCAAAAGGATCTATGCTAAATGGTTCGACCAGTCGATTGAATCCACTGAAACATGGATGTCCTGTTCCGCGCGAACGTCCATAAACCGGAAAAAGCGACGCAATTTGTTTAATTGAACAAAGACGGGTTCTAACGAGATTTCTTTTGTCGTAAGCATAATTGTAATTCATTGGTAAAAAACGAATGTAGCTGTCGAGCTTTACTAAGTCTTTTTCGCCAGATAAAGGATTGAATCCAGATGTTTTGAGAATGGCTAGTAGGTTTTCTTCTTTGTCATATAACTCTTCGACATCTTTGCCTCTTATGAATACGCCCATCGCGGTCGGATAAAGATAATTTTTTTCGGCAATCATGACCTTAGCAATTTCCGCTTCTTCTTGCGCAAGCTGCGCGTTGACGTCTAAACTTTTTTTTGCTTTTTTTTCAATGCGGTCTAGATGCTTCATTCGATAATCTGGACTTTGTATAATAATTGTTAGCATAAAAATCGAACCTTCTGGAAACCGGTCAAACGTCGCATAGTATTTTATAGCGGCTGGATTTTGGCTTTTTGTCATTTTACGTTCTGCTGTAAGATGACCGTCTTTCGGCATGCGAGAAAAACCTAAGATTGGAATGTATTTATGCGGCAACCCATCAAAATACCAAATACCTTCGTTTGCATCAGATTTCGGCGCAGAATCAAAAATAGCTTGCGTTAAGTCAAAGCTGATTGGTTTTTGTTTTTCTATTTTAGGAAAAGAAACTTTTTTAAAATAGTCATCTATTGAATTAAATCCTTTAGGGCTAGGGCTTAACCATTTTTTTTGCCACATGTAAAAATCCTGTTCGTTGTACCGTTTATATAAAATATGCGCTTCTTCTAAGGTATGTTCTAATGATTGACAGGTGGCTTTTAAATCCGATTCTGGTGTTGCTCGTCTTGGCAGTTTTGCTTTGCTTGTGAGATTGCGATAAATAACTAAACGTACCCTTCTTAATCTGCCTTGAAATTGATTGTTCGATAACGGATCGATAAATAATCCGCCTTTTTGTGATAAATAAGCTAAGTGATTTTTGTAAAATTGAGAATAAACTTTTGTATAGCGTTTATCTTTTGCGCTCGGTTTTATATACGCCTTGAAATCTTCGTAATATTGATCAAGCGTGTAGTCGTCACTAACATAGATTTGTAAAATCCAAGGCGATTCACGATCGTGATAAGCCTCAAAAACATCCCGAAAAATAGATTCAAATCCTTGGCGAATTTCTTGTAGATAATTTTCGGATTGTCCTTCGGTCGAAATAGGTGTTAATTCATAGATTGCTGCAACAGATCGTCCATTATTTAGCTCAAAACATTTTGTTTTTGAATTATAGCCTTCCCAGTTAAATTTCTGCGAAATGCTGGGCGGCAAAACATAGCTTGCCGCTTCTTTCTTCGCAGTTTCGTAATCGCTAAAATTAAACCAGTCTTTTAAAAATGATAGTTTCATAGCATTCATCCCGTAAACTGTCCGTCGTTATATGGTTTTAGCACTTCATTCGGCAGCGCGTAGTACGTGCGCGTATAAAGCGAAAATGGAACAAAATGTCCAGACACAGGGATTTGTTCATTCCCTGTAAAATGTCCGAAGATATACATTTTACTTTGCGGATTTGGTAATGTCGGAAATTGTGTGTTGAGTGTATTGGTGATGGATTCGCTCGCTAAAGCCGTTTTTGAAACAGCAGGCAACCGATTGTTTTTCAATGTATCTTTAGACACGGCACGCCGTGTCTCTACATTATATGCTGTACCATTTTGCATTGCTGCAAGATAAGCATCTGCAACAGTCGGATTGTCCGAAGCACCCTGATTTAAATCACTCGAACAGCCGCTTAATGTTAAAAAATCAATGCTAATCAAGGCTATTGTTAGCATACATATTAATTTGATTTTCATAATTCACCTTTCTCCCATTTGAATCGTAATCAATCGGAATAGCTTTAGAAATTTTGATGTTAAACTGTAGTAATTTATGCGTTTGTGAATTCCAATTCGGAACGTAAACAAAATTAGTCGTCGATTTTAAAAGATCATGCCACCAGTCATTCCACTCTTCGCCCATCGCGCCAACTGCATTGCCTGCACCGTATTTTAATGTGTTTTTTA